>CAZYQZ010000018.1:0-12425 GCA_964649915.1 uncultured Gammaproteobacteria bacterium
ACGCATTTTTAAGAGCACCAGATTGGAACATTTGTTGCGTGTAATAGAACTGGCTTGCAGCACCCATGCCGGTTTGCAGTGCACCTGTAAGAGGTGAGAATGCTGTTCCCGCACTGATTGGTAATACGGGCTTCGGATTAAATAATTTCTTAATAGTGACAACGAGATTTGGAGCAAGGAAAATAATTCCAAGTCCGACAAAAAATGAGAATGGATTTGCGTTTTGACCACCGCCAAAAAATGGAATGCCTAGAAATGGAGGTGTCCAGAGACCACCAGCGCTCGGCAAACTTATGGCCGTAAAAATCCAACTAGCATAAATAATAAATACTACCGCAGGAAACACTGAAAGGTTTGCAATAAGGTTCATAAGCCATTGGTTAAACGCAGACTTTCCAGGAATAGCCTCTTGAAGCAAGAGAATTGGACCAAGAACTACCGTGATAATAAGTTGAATGTATGAGTTGAAAAGAAGAAAAAGCAGGCGGATAAAAGTAAATAAAAGACCGAGTAGAATAAGTAGTAGAAAAATAGGTATCGGACCTACAAGAAATGCGGTTACCGGTGTAAAAGCAGAGACAATAAAAAAGGGTACAGCGCTCAACCCAACCGTTGCTGCACCACCAGCGAAACTTGAAAGGAATATCTTTGAGAATACCGTGTGATTCATTCCTCCTGATAACACCATTTGAAAGAGCGTGCCTATATCAGCTCGGAGAAAGGCCTGCGTTTGTCCTACTGAGTCAGATAGATAACTTAACGTGTCGATTCCAAGAAGTTTTTCAAGCTGGTATCCTTTTATTGCTTCAGCCATCAAGCTAATAATGAGGGCCATACACACGTACATAAGGTCAATCATCAGTCCCGCAATTGCATAAGAAAAGGTGATAAGAAGAAGGGTGATAATGATTTTTGGTATTGCGGCTTGAACAGAAATAACTGTTTTAGGATCAATTTTCATTCGAAAAATAATCATAAATCCTATCGCAACCATTACAAGTGTGAGAACCATATATGAAATATTTCTTGATATTTTCCAGAGAGGAAGGATGGCTCGAAGACTATTAAATCCCAGGCCTACCCCTACGTTTTGGGCATATGCGGGTTTTATAAAACCAGCATTTGTGAGAAAATCCTGTGCATAATAACCAAAACTCGCAGGAGGCTCGTTGTATACTGAGTTCATAGCATTTGCTACCAGCCCGAGTCCTGAAGAGCTAAAGAATTTTTTCGAGTCACACCCAAAACACGCTAAACCATCACTAATTCCATAAAAAACATTATTCAATAAGTCTTGAGTTACCGCAGAGTTTACAATGTTTCCCTCGCTTGCTGAGTTTTTGCCAGTAATGAATCGTCCCAAATCTGGATCAGCGTATGAAGACGAGTTTGGTATTAAGGAAGGGAGAGGTTGAGCATACACATCATCAGCATAAATGGGAGTTGGAAAACGCAAAGAAAGAGTTGAGAGGAGGAAAAGGAAGATTGCAAAAAACTTAAATGGGGACTGAGCAGACATAATATACTATTATGTAGTTCTGAAGAGAGATTTGTCAATTAAGGCGTGCTGGGACTATCAGGTATTTGGAACTTCAGAAGATTTTCAACTCCCGTAAAGTTTTGGATGATAAGAAAGATAAGACCGGCAAGTCCCATAAGCGCCATTCCGATAATTGCATAAGTCATCGTTTGCTTGCCGCTTTCTGCGCCCTTTGGGTCACCTCCTGATGTAAGGTAGCGAAATCCACCCACACACAACATCACAAAGAGGGAAAGTCCAGCGAGTGACACGATGATCTGTAAGGTATTTGCGTATACAACCTCAAGACATTTGAGAGTCGCAACTCCAGTTTGAGGATCAACGCAGTTCTCCCAACTAATTGCCGCCATATAATTTCAGTATAAGGAAAATTAAAAGAAGAAACAAATGTAAAAAAATAAAATGAGTTACTCTCCTGAGATTGTGGGAATTTCAACGTTACCGCCAAATATATTAATTCCAAAGAATGCCTGAACGATAAGCATGACAGCCCATGCAGCAAAGACGATAAAAAGTCCGAGAAGTGCCGCTTGTATCTGGTTTCGTGCCCCATCTACCCCTGCTTTGTCGCCACCTGAGGTGATCCAGCGAAAACCTCCTTGAACAAGATAAAGAAATGCAGCGAGTGTTGCAACAATAAGGATAACAGAAATAGTATTCGTAATAAGCTTTCCGGGGTTGGTTACAAAAGCGACGCTACCTTCAGTTTTATTATCCGGTTGTAAATTAATGGTAATTGCCCTAGCAGAGGTTCGAAGGATAAAAAACGAAAGAAGTGTTTCTATGGTAATAAGAGTCTTTTTCATGATGGTGAAATATACTATTCTCCTGATATCGTAGGGATGACTAATCCATTCTTACCAAAGATCTCTATTCCAAAGAATGCCTGAACGATAAGCATGACAGCCCATGCAGCAAAGACGATAAAAAGTCCGAGAAGTGCCGCTTGTATCTGGTTTCGTGCCCCATCTACCCCTGCTTTGTCGCCACCTGAGGTGATCCAGCGAAAACCTCCTTGAACAAGATAAAGAAATGCAGCGAGTGTTGCAACAATAAGGATAACAGAAATAGTATTCGTAATAAGCTTTCCGGGGTTGGTTACAAAAGCGACGCTACCTTCAGTTTTATTATCCGGTTGTAAATTAATGGTAATTGCCCTAGCAGAGGTTCGAAGGATAAAAAACGAAAGAAGTGTTTCTATGGTAATAAGAGTCTTTTTCATGGCAGCTAGAATTATTATTCAGTGTTTTTTTAACTTTGTCAACTATTTCTCTTTATCATTCTCCAAAGAGAGCGGGAAAGTTGAAAATAATCCCTCCACTTTCTCCGACTTTTCCTATACCCAAAAAAGATATTACTATGATAAAAACAATCCACGATGCAGCAAGAATAAACAACCCCAAAATTGCATGTTGGATTTGATTCCTCGCACTTTCTATATTCCCCTTCTCACCATTGGAAGTTATCCATCGAAATCCGCCTTGAACTAGTTGGAAAAACATAAATAGAGCCCCGAGGATAAGAATAACAGTAAAAAAATTCATTATGAATCCCGCAAATTTCCCACCCGTTTGAGAAGGATCTCCTAGACCTGGGACTGCAGGGTTAACAATGCCTCCCGATCCATCGTTAAGTTGTGCGAGTTTCATTTTATACTGTTAAAAGGATTTATATTATTTAGGGATTTGCCAGGATTAAGTATATCTATGCCGATAAATTTTCCGAGGAGACCAGCTACTACGTACGCAGTTACAACAATAACAAGTCCAACAACGCTGTGAATAATCTTGTTTCGTGCGGTTTCTATGTTTCCTTTCTCACCATTAGAACCAATCCATTGTAAACCAGCTGTGACAAGCTGGAAAAAAAAGTAGAGCGCCGAAATGATCGTTATAAACCCAAGCACACTGGAAACAACAATATTAAATGAGTTTCCTACCGCATTACCACCACCATTTTCCCCAGGGTTACATATAGCCTGAGCAAAGGGCCCAAAATTTCCATCGCAGCCAATTGTATTTTTTTTGTCTACGTCATTATATCCTCCAGCATGAACTGCATGGTGGCTAAATGAAAAGCAGAAAATTAAGAACAAAAGAAACAAGCTTAATCGGAAAGTATTATAGAAATTAAAGCGCGATTGTTTCATAGTTATTGAATAGTTAGGGTGGGATTTAAGAAATAAACTGGATCTCCGAATAATAATTGTCCCAGAATTCCGGCAATAAGAAATGATGCAACAAGGAAAATAATTCCAATAAACGTCTGAAGTATTTTGTTCCATGCTGCTTGCACGGCTTTCGCATCACCTCCGGATCCAATGAATGCAAATCCAGCGGTAACTAAATTCAAGAATGCATAGAGTCCTGCCACGATAAAAAGAAGCTTAAATCCTATGTTTAGCAATGCAACCAGAGGGGTAAACTGAAGAGTTCCACCCTCTTGGGGTAAAGGATTTATGCCCGGCGGTGGACTAATACATCCAATAATAGGATCACAAGCACTTATAAGCATATGTTATTTTGTGAAGCTAAAAATATTTCCTAAAGAGTTTCCTGTAACAAAATTAATTAATTGTACAATCCAAAAAGCGCTAAATATTATTACAAACCCAATAATCCCATATGTCAATGTAGTCTTTACATTTTCCATGGCTTTTGAATCCTGTGACCCTGCTGCTCGAAGAAAACTAAAACCCATCCATACCAGAAGAATGAAAAAGATTACTCCCGCGATCAAAATGAAGTTTTGTGAGAAAATGTTTACTACCTGGCTTAAGCTTGTTAGCTTGTTAGCTGGAGCAAAACAGTCAGCTATATCTACTCCGCCAGACCCTGAATAACAGGGAGTAGGGGCTTGTGCGTAAGCTTTTTCCAGGAACATACTTCCAGTCTAGAAAAGGGCTAGGAGTTTGTCAATAAAACACGACCATACTATAATACAGCCGTAAGTGGAATAAGAATGGTTTCTCCTTTCTTTTCGACTTAATACATACTACTAATTATTATGAAGACTACGCGTAGCAACGATAAATACTTAGTTGAGGGTATACTAAGAGGTGAGGAACATGCTCTTGCAACCTTTTATACCACATATAAAGGACGATTGCTTTCCTATATTCGAAGAAGAATTGGTCTTGAAAATGACGCAGAGGAGATTCTTCAAGATTCACTGATGGGTACACTGGAGTCTCTTAGAGACTTTGCGTATCAGTCAAGCCTGTATACCTTTATGTGTAGTATTGCCAATCATAAGGTTGTCGATTATTACAGGAAAAAGAAGATTAAAAGCGTACTTTTCTCTCAAGCGCCTGAAATCGAAGCGCTTATAAGTACCGTTGTTGGGCCAGAAACTCAATTTGACGAACAAATGTTAAAAGAAAAAATTAAAGCAACATTTGCCACACTCACTCCTCAGTACCATCAAATTCTCACTCTTAAGTACGTTCAAGGATACTCTGTAGCTGAAATCGCTAAGAAGTTGTCACTTTCTTTTAAAAGCGTTGAAAGTCAACTGTTTCGCGCTAGAAAAGCATTTGTAATTGCCTATGGCTAAACAATTATGAGAGATGATATTTTTTACCAAAAATTGCGGGAAAAGATGGCAGATATTACAGTTGTGTCACCCCAAACGATTGGTCCACTTACACCTGTATATAAGCGGTTTGTCCCATATGTAAAAGTAAAGCCGCTACGAGCTTTAACGTTTGGCGCGTTCGTCACTTCCTTTTTGCTCTATCTTCTTGTTGGATCATTGGTTGTTCGTCTCGCATCAATTCTTCAATTTGGATTTTAACCATGAACGAATACTTTCTTGAAGGTGTTGCGAGACTTTTCGTTTTTTTACGTCAGTCGTACGGGACGATTCATTCTCCCTATATAACCTTTCGAAAGCTTGCTGTCGAAAAAAAGCTAACATCCCTGTTATTTATTTTATTTTTCACTCTTTTATACTTCGCCTTTACGAGTCTTATTCGGATAGGTATCGAAAGCCCCTTTTTCCTTACCCTCGCATTTAACCGATTGTGTTTTTTTGCTCTTCTGACGTACCTCCTTTCTGTAGGTTTGCTGTATGGGCTGGGGCGAATCCTAAAAGGGGAAGATAATTTGCGAGGAGTTTTGTTGTGTTGGGGGTATAGCCTACTGCCAACTCTAGGGTGGTTTTTTGTCACTTCCATCATTTATCTTTTTGTTCCTCCACCACGAACATTTTCTTTACCTGGGAAATTCTTAAGTTTTATTTTTATTATGTTTTCGCTTGTTATGCTCTATTGGAAGGGCATACTGTATTATCTTACTCTTCGTTTTGCTCTAAAACTTGATCTGATGCGTATTCTTCTCATAACAATGGTCTTTTTACCAATAGTTTGCTTATATAGTGTTCTATTATATCGACTTGAAGTCTTTCGAATACCATTTCTATGAATATAAAAAAAATAAGTTCTATAAAAGATCGACGTAATGTCTTGGAAAGAGAATTATCGATCCGGTTACCACATATTGGTAATTATTCTCTAGACGAAAAAAAAGCAAGTTCATTTCATTGTGAAAACATGATTGGCGTAGCGCAAATCCCACTTGGTATAGCCGGTCCTGTTTTCATTCAAAACCTACAAAGTAAAAACAACGAAACCTATATTCCGCTCGCAACAACAGAGGGAGCTCTCGTTGCTTCGGTAAATCGTGGATGTAAAGTCATCACGCAAAGTGGTGGCGCACAGGTGTTTTTGGAAAATGTAGGAGTAACGCGCGGTCCAGTATTTAAAACAGTAGGATTAAAGCAAAGCATGATGTTTAAAACATATCTTAACGATCATTTTCCTAAAATGGTTGAGATCTCCACCCAAGGCTCATCTCATATTCGCTTGACTAAGTTTGACGTACAAATCGTAGGTGTCTACGTCTATGTTCGATTTTATTTCGACACACAAAATGCTATGGGAATGAATATGGCTACAATAGCAACCAGCGCTATAGCAAGTTACTTAGAACGACAAACTGGTATCAAATGCATGTCGCTGGCAGGAAATTTTGACGTAGACAAAAAGCCTGCATGGCTAAACATGTTATCAGGAAGGGGAAAAAAAGTCTGGGCAGAGGTTTTAATACCAGATGAAATAGTAGAAAAGATCCTAAAAACAACAAAGGAACGTTTTTTTGAAACGTGGCTCTCAAAATGTATGCTTGGAAGCGCAATGTCTGGAGCTATGGGGTATAATGCGCATTTTGCAAATATCGTAAGCGCCCTATTTCTTGCAACTGGTCAAGATGTAGCACATACAGTAGAAGGAAGTGGGGGAATAACAACGACAGAAATACGCAGCGATTGTCTATATGTCTCAATATACATGCCTGACGTAATGGTGGGAGTTATTGGGGGAGGGACAACACTTGAAACACAAAAGGAAGCGCTTTCAATCTTAGGTATCAACAATGCTGATAAGGGAGCAAGTGAAATATTAGCGAAAATATGCGCAGTCGCAGTACTTGCGGGAGAGATATCTCTTCTTGCGTCACTTAGTGAGTCAAGTCTTGCACGCGCCCATCAAAAATTAGCAAGAGGAGGGAAGTAGTGGTGACCATTGGTATAGCAGGGTACGGGGTATACGTTCCACGCTATCGTATTACAACAGAGGAAATAGCCTCAGTATGGGGAAAAAAAGCCGATGAAATAAGCGGATCATTAGGTGTGTATCAAAAATCTGTTCCAAATATTGACGAGGATGCGGTAACTTTAGGATATGAAGCGAGTACATATGCCCTTGCTCGTTCAGGAATAGATCCTACAAAGATAGAAGTATGTTTTGTTGGATCAGAAAGTCATCCATACGCTGTAAATCCCTCAGCAACAACAATCGCTGAATTTCTGGGTGTCGGCAATAATTATCTTTCAGCTGATCTTCAATTTGCTTGTAAAGCCGCAACAGCAGGGATGCAGGCAATAGCTGGGCTTGTTGAAGCAAAACAGGTGAATTACGGATTAGTTGTTGGCTCGGATACCGCTCAGTCGCGTCCGCATGACGTGTTAGAGTATACTGCGGGATCTTGTGCGGCTGCCTATATTCTCGGTAGAGAAGAAAAAGAGCTTCTTGCAACACTTACTCACTATTCTTCATATTCTTCGGATACTCCGGATTTTTGGAGAAGAGAGGGTATGCGATATCCCTCTCACAGCGGTCGATTTACCGGGGAACCCGCATATTTTATTCACGTATTAGGGGCGGCAAAACGACTCTTAGATAAAATGAAAAAATCGCCAAAAGATTTTGACTACTGTGTTTTTCATATGCCAAATGGAAAATTTCCGAGAGAAGCGGCAAAGCGATTAGGGTTTAACGAGCGACAACTTAAGTCTTCTCTGATTGTTGATCATATTGGTAACCCGTATTCTGGGTCTGCTCTTTGTGGATTAGGCGCAGTTCTTGATATTGCTAAACCCGGACAGTCAATTTTTATGGTTTCCTATGGTTCGGGTGCAGGTGCAGACAGTTTTGCGTTTAAAACCACATCTGTATTATCCCGAAAAAGAGGAAAAGCACCAACTTTTTTGGATTTTATGAAAAAAACAGAATCAATTTCATACACAGACTATCTTCGGAAGGAACAAAAGATATGAAAAAAATAGCTGTGCTAGGCGCTGCAACGACAAAATTTGGTGAGCTATGGGGAGTGTCTCCGCGAGCTTTGATCCAGGAAGCAGTGTTTGAGGCTTTGAAGCAGTCAAATCTTAAAATAGAAGAAATAGATGCCATTTTTGTAGGAAACATGTTGTCTGGCATACTGGCCGGACAAGAACATCTCGGAGCATTTGTAGCTGAAGAGCTACGCGTATCTATTCCGGCATTTAAAATAGAAGGAGCTTGCGCATCGGGGGGACTTGCAATGCACACGGGGACGCTTAGTATATTATCTGGTATGTATAAAAAGGTGCTTGTAGTTGGGATAGAAAAAATGACAGACCATAAAATGGAAGAGACAGCAAGCGCGCTTATGGGAGCAGGTAGTGATGAAGAGCGCATGGCAGGAGCAACATTTCCCAGTCTTTATGCTCTTATTGCGCAAGCGCATATGAATAGATATGGTACAACAGAAAAAGAACTCGCAGCAGTTTCGGTAAAGAACCACTATCATGGGAGTTTGAATCCAAAAGCCCAGTTCCCTTTTCCTATAACAGTTGATCAGGTAATGAAGAGTTCTTGTATCGCATCACCATTAAAACTTCTTGACTGTTCGCCTATTTCTGATGGAGCGGCAGCGGTCGTTCTTTCTGAGGCAAATTTCGCAACATCTCACAAATCGGAAGTTGCTCCTGTATGGTTAGTAGCCTCATCTGTAGCAACGGATAGTCTCGGATTGTCACAGCGAAAAGAAGTAACATCCCTGCGTTCTGTCGTAAAAGCTGCAAAGAGTGCGTATCAGCAAGCAGGAATTACACCTGGGGACATCCATGTAACAGAAGTTCATGACTGTTTTTCAATCGCAGAAATAATCGCAATGGAGGATCTAGGATTTTTCCCAAAAGGAGAAGCGGCACAGGCTATAGCACTTGGAAAAACACAATTAGGAGAACGACTGGTTGTAAATTCATCAGGAGGATTAAAAGCGTGTGGTCATCCGGTAGGGGCAACAGGGGTCAAGCAAATAGTTGAGATTTCAGATCAATTACGTGGTACGTGTGGTAAACGTCAAGTAAAAAAAGCTAAAGTAGGTCTCACCCATAATGTGGGAGGATCAGGGGCAACCGCTGTTATTCATATTCTTCGCGCTTAATAATCTATGATATCGCCTGTCAAAATTTGGAGAAATCAAAAAAAGATAAGACAAACATTGGGAAAAATAGGAAGGATCGTTTCTTTCACAACAGTTTTTGTTCCTCCTGAAGGATACGGTAAACAGGCGCCATACGTTCTTGTCCTTGTGAAGTTTGACGATGGAAGCTCGTTTCTGTCTCAACTTGTTGATTGTGAAAAGAATGATGTTGCTATTGGGAAGAAAGTCTTGGCTATTCTTAGAAAAACAAGAGATGCTGGAGATGAGTCGATTATACCGTACGGGATAAAATTTAAAGCTCTTTAAATGAATCCGATTACCGTATCAGCGCCCGGAAAAATTTTTCTTATGGGTGAGCATAGCGTAGTTTATGGTAAGCCAGCTCTTCTTGCTGCGATTAATAAGAGGTTGTTTGTCACAATTACACCAACACATGGAGTACTGATTGATAGTGTCACCGGAGTGAGTCATATTCGGAATATCTTTGCTCTTTTTGAAAAAGCCTACGACAGAAAAATATCAGACATACGTGTTCGTGTGATCTCAGAAGTCCCATTTGGAAAACATGTGGGATCATCTGCGGCTCTTGCTGTAGCGATGTTTGGAGCTCTGATTCGATATTTTCAAAAAGTATGGGACCCACAAAAAATTAACGCTCTTGCATTCGAGGCAGAGAAATTGATTCATAAAAATCCATCTGGCGCAGACAATAGCGTGGTTTGTTTTGGGGGTCTTGTTTGGTATCGAAAAGAAACTGAATTCTTCAAATCCATGTGGAATCTTCCGTTGAAAGGATACCAAATTCCGAAACTCATGCTTATTGACACAGGATTACCGAGAGAAACAACGGGTGAAATGGTCGAGTATGTTGCGAGTCTTTATAGACAGAGACCAGCGCAATTAAAGAATATCTTTACAAAACAGGAAGAGATTACAAAAGACGTGCTATCTTCGCTCAAGAATGGTGATAAAGCACTATTTCAACAGGCGATAACCAAGGGAGAGAAAAACCTAGAAAGCTTGGGTGTGGTGAGCAAATCAGTTATGTCAATTATTCAGGAAATGCAAAACGTAGGTGCTGTTGCAAAAATTTGTGGAGGTGGAGGAATGAGTGGACCAACGGGAATGATTCTTTGTTATCATGAGGACCCGCAGGTCTTAACACGCTTTGCCAAAAGTAAAAATCTTGAAATTACTCCAATTACATTTGATGAAGAAGGTGTGAAAGTAGAAAAAAAAATATGAAAACTAATGTGCTCAAAGCAACGGCCGTAGCTCCATCGAATATAGCCTTCATAAAATACTGGGGAAGAGGGTCTGAAAACATGGCAATTAATGACTCCATATCTATGAATTTGGATTCCTGCTTAACTACGACTACGGTTGAGTTTTCTCCTCAATTAAGTTCCGATGACGTGTCATTTGTTGGTCTGTCGATTACGCCTACCGAAGTAGCACGAGTTACTCAATACTTAGATAAAATAAGGAAAAAAGCGAAAATAAATCTCTTTGCAAAAGTTAAAACAAAAAATTCTTTCCCAAAGAGTGCAGGCATAGCATCATCAGCGTCTGGCTTTGCTGCGCTGAGCCTTGCTGCTTCAACCGCAGCCAACATGTCTTTGTCGGAAAAAGATCTTTCAATCATGGCGCGGTATGGTTCAGGCTCTGCTTCGCGAAGTATTCCAGATGGATTCGTCCGTTGGTATGCAGGTAGCACAAACAATACATCTTTCGCATCTTCTTTGTATCCTGCAGATTGGTGGGATCTGCGAGATGTAATTATTATCGTCTCAAAATATGAAAAAAAAGACTCTTCCAGTCGTGGGCACGACCTTGCTACAACAAGTCCATATTTTCAGAAACGCCTAAGTGTTCTTCCTATACGATTGGCCAATATCGAGAAGGCTCTTCACGACCGAAATTTTCATCTCTTGGGAGAAACAATTGAGGAAGAAACGGTGGATCTTCATGCGATTGCTATGACCTCAAAACCACCTCTTTTTTATTGGGATGGGAACACGGTTGAGATAATAAAGGCTGTAAGACAATGGAGAACCCAAGGTATGCAGTGTTACTTTACCATGGATGCTGGATCTACCGTTCATATCATTACAACAGAAAAAAGCCAAGTAGACATTCTCAAACGAGTCAACACTCTTCCATTTGAAGTAGAAACGATTACTAATAAGCCTTTCCACGGGGCTCGTGTTGCAGCTGATCATCTTTTTTAACTATGAAAAAAATACAATTCATAAAACTTGGTGGAAGTGTTATCACGGATAAAGAAAAACCATATACAAAGCGTGGTGAAGTAATCAAACGATTAATAATAGAAATTGGAAGATCTTTAAGAAAAGAAAACAGCGGGCTTTTTATTGGAAACGGAGGAGGATCTTACGCTCATACCGCAGCGTTAAAATACCAGGATGTTGAGGGAAAAGACGAAAAAGATACGCGTATGGGTTTTGCTGAAATTGCTGATAGTGCAGCACGGTTAAATCGTATTATCGTTTCAAGCTTTATACAGGAGGGCTTTCCAGCGATAGGCGTACCTCCTTCAAGCGTAACAACAGCTGATAACAAAAAATTAAAAAAAATATTTTTATCCAGCATCTTAGAAATGCTTAATCAAGGATTGGTTCCCGTTGTCTACGGCGATGTAGTCGTAGATAGATTGCTCCGATATTCAATTATTTCAACTGAAAAAATTCTTTCTTTTATCATTTCTCAAATACCAAAAGATCAATATATGATTGAAAAAATGATTTATGTTACAAATGTTGATGGTGTGCTTGATACAAAAGGACGTGTTATAGAAGAAATAACTACGGCTCAGTTTTCCTCCATCAAACAATACATGTTTAACACACAAAAAGATGTAACGGGAGGAATGATTCACAAGGTTTCCCAAGCGATAGAGATTGCCAAAAAAGGAGTACCAGTTTTCATCATAAATGGTTTGACCCAAGGGCTATTACAAAGTGCTCTTGAAGGAAAAAAAGTGAGAGGAACTATTATTCATGACTGAAAAAAATCTGCTTTCCCATGTGGCTATCATTATGGATGGAAATAGACGGTGGGCGAAGAACCGACATTTACCCTCCTTTATCGGTCAT
>CAZYQZ010000019.1:0-12067 GCA_964649915.1 uncultured Gammaproteobacteria bacterium
ACTTTACCCACATCCATCCTGATACCAATTCGGATGGATTTGTAATAACAACAAGATTTCCGAAAGAAGGAATTTACCATCTTTATCTGAATTTTCAACCGTTAGGCGCTATCGAGCAACAGTTTGCCTTTACACTTCCAGTTGGCACTCATTTAGTTGAAAAACCTTTAGAAAGAGTACCCGACACCCAGTTAACCAAATCCTTTGATCAGTATTCAGTCGCGCTTACCATACCAAATATACTGAAAGCGTCCGACCTTTCTATTGGAAATCAAAAAATAACTTTTACCATATCTGACTCGCTTTCACACAAACCCATCACAACTTTGAAGCCATATCTGGGGGCATTTGGTCATCTTGTTATGATTTCACAAGACACATTTGAATATATTCATGTACATCCAACAAACGTGACTGCACCGGCACCGAATGCAAACGGGGGTCCCACTGTTGAGTTCTTACCACTTGGCTTATATGGCCCTATCCGTAAAGGCGTATACCGAGTTTTTGCACAATTTAATCCAGATGGTAATTTAATAGTTGCAGATTATACAATTAAAATCGATTAACTATGAGAAATAAATTTGATTTAATTTTTTTACTTATTGGAATCATTTTCTTTCTTTTTCCAAAAGATGTGTTTGCCCACATTCTTCAGACTGATGGTACTATTGGCGCGGTTCTCCATATAGATCCAGAAGATGACCCGATAGTTGGAAAACCTGCTACATTTTATTTTGAATTCAAAGATAAAATTGGCCGATTTATCCCAGATAAATGTGATTGTACAGTTTCAATCATTAATTCTGGAAAATCCATCTACACACAATCACTCTTTCAAAGTAATACCAGTCCAGATTTATCCAACGCAAGTTTTTCTTATACCTTCCCAAAGAAGGGTGTGTACATTCTAAGAATTACTGGGAAACCCTATACTCCAAACGCATTTCAGACATTTTCACTTTCCTACGATTTACGTATTTCAAGGGAAGAGACGAACTTATTACAAGGTAAAAGTGGGATTAATTGGTTTTCGGATCATTTGAATCATGTGATTGTATTCGGTGTGGCAAGTTTTTTTTGTATCTTATTTTTTATAAATAGGCGTAATAAAAAACAATAGAATATGAATATTATTAGTCACACCGCTCATTTTATTTTGATCCTTTTTCCACTTTTTATTATCCTTTTAACCTGGCTTTTTGATCATCGCAGTCACCATAAGAAAAAAGTGGCTTTTTTATCCCGGAAAGCATTAGGTTATACATTTCTTCTATTTTTCTTAATCCTTCATTCCACTCCAATACACCTTTTTACACTGCATCACCACAATCTTCAAACAACCTCTTTAAACGATCATCCCTGCTGTGCACCACAAGCATCTTTGCCAACTCTTACTATAACGTTTATGCCAGAGATTATTCCAATTCTTACCTTTCCATTGCTTGCGCCAGAAATTTATCAAACGGTCGTTTTCCATAACGTACGCATTAGATCTCCACCACCACTTATCTAGGCTATTTAATTGTTAATTAGATTCAAAAGAAAGAGTATTTATATGAAGAATTCTATTCTTGTTATACCAGTATTTTTTTTAGGCTACCTATTTCTCACTGCTCCGGCAATGGCACACGTTGTCGTGAAACCAAATCAAGCAGGAGTCGCTGCATATCAGACGTTTACCGTGGGTGTTCCCAATGAAAAAGATATCCCCACAGTATCTGTTCGTCTTCTGATTCCTGAAGGGATAAAGTCTGTTACTCCAAACGTAAAACCCGGTTGGAAAATTGAAGTTAAAAAAGAAGGAGAAGGAGAAAATGCGGTTGTGAAAGAAATCAGCTGGATCGGTGGATCTATACCAGAGGGACAACGCGATGAGTTTCTCTATAGCGCTCAAGTTCCGTCATCTCCAACGACGATAGCGTGGAAAGCATATCAGACATATTCAGACGGTACCGTCGTCTCATGGGATCAAGAACCCAATGCAGATATGACTGATGATCAAAGAGAGCAAATGGAAAAGGAAAATTTAGGGCCATTATCCCAAACAAAAATTGTCGACGACTTAAGCACAAGTCAGACAACAAACGAGGTAGTAAATCAACCAACCTCCGGGAACAAATCTCTTGGGATAAGTCTTGTGGCATTAGCGTTATCCGCCTTGGCCATCGGTATGCAACTGCGTAAAAGTAAATAAAGTAGGACCATACAAGCAAACGGTAGTAATGTGCTACCGTTTGCTTGTTTAGGAAATGTATTCTGCTATACTTTGCCTATGAAAAAAATCATATTGCTTCTATTGATTCTTTTTCTCTTCAATCCCCAGAGCGTCAAGGCAAATGGAGCTGGTCTGCCACCCTTTTTTAAGATAAATGGGACTCTTGCAAACCCCAATCCATTACAAGCATATGGTATTACAGCATCCAGCTTTCTTATTCCCCAGGATCTTGCACCAGAAAATTACAACGTCAATGAGGCAATAGCTTTCGAGATTGATGAAACAGCATTAAAGCCTGTTGTTGGAGATACTCTCAAGAGAGTTGAGTACGCTTGGGACTTCGGAGATGGAACCAAAAGTGACGGACTTAAAAACAGCCATACATATACGAAAACTGGGTCCTATATATTAATTCTTACGATTAATTTATATACCCAAAACAATCATATTCCAACTCAGTTCGTTGATTCTTTCTTAATACATGTTGTTCCTTACAAAAACTATAACACGCTTCCTACCGCCCTCATAAAAGTGAATGGAAAAGTAGTAGAAGATCCGTTAACCGAAACTCTTGATATCGATCTTTCTTCCCCAATTGCATTTGACGCCTCAGACTCACATTCCTCTTCTGAAATTGTTGAATATATCTGGAACTTCGGCGATGACCAAACTGCAACAAAAAAAACTATCACACATACCTATGATCAGGTGTATTACGTAACAGCTGTACTTCGTGTTAGAGACAAAAGCGGATTTATTGGAGAATCCTTTGTAGAAATGCGAAATAAAAAAAACGACAGTTCTCCGATAGCGCAAACAGGCTTTCCCAAACTGAAAACACCACAAATCGCAGGTCTTTTTGGTGTTGGGCTAATTGGGATAGTATTGCTTTACTTAAAAAAGAAAAGATAAGACCCTACTTTACGAAAGAAAATTTATTGAAATTTTCGTCTAAAACTTTTTCTTTTAGAATACATTTTTTTAAAGTAGAGACTAGAAAAATCTTCAGACTCTCTGAAACATTCGAGTGCCATAATTCTCCAGTTAGAATAAGAAGGGATGTGTTGTAATATAGAATGAAAGTTTCATATACACTCAACGGCTTCCCCTTCACCGCATAAATAATTGAGTTAGTGAAGCTTATATATCGAAATTGACCGGAATTAAAAATCTTTTCTTTTATCACATTGAAAACATCAGGAAATGGGCAGAGAGCATCGTGGAAAGCAACTACACCGTTTTCCTGTAACATATTTATCCATCGTATATCTTGTAGAACACTCTCTCTATCATGTAGTCCGTCTATGAATAAAAGTGAAACTGTTTTACTCCATGTTTTGTAAGCAGCCATCGAGGTGCTTCTTAAAGGGGTAATCCACTTTGATAGATCAAATTTATTTATATTCTGAGTAAACTGCTGAAATGAAGATTGATACTCCTTTTTTCCTTTATGCACTTCCCCGACGTGTGGGTCAATAGCATAGATCTTTCCACAGCCTGTTTCTCTTGCTGCGGATCCCAGATAGATTGTAGATTTTCCATGAAAACTTCCGATTTCCACTATTACACCCTTTCCGGATTGTACTAATGCGAGATGATAAAGAAGAAGTCCTTCTTCCTTAGATAACCAACCACCGATTTGATTGATTTTATGTTGCCAAACTTTATTTTTTGGCGCTAGCGGAGCTTTCATAGTGTGAAGAATTATACATTGAAGATAAAGGGGAGGAAAAGACCGTCCTCGTGATTATTTTACTGCTGCACGTGAAAGTAAGGTGAGCATGTTCTGGTTCGTAGCAGCAAAAAGAGTAACAAGTAAGAATACGCAAGACAAAAAGAAGAAGAAAAGTTTTCGAGAAATATACGTTGGTAACACGTAACTTTTTGGCTGTGTTTTTTTTACTTTTCGTTTCATACTCTAGAGTACTTTAGTCATCATAGTAAAAAAAGCCAACTTTTTCAATTAAGACGCATGTATTATATAATGTGGGAATATGACAAAAGAACAAAAAGCAAAGGAAATTATAAAGCGCCTTTATACTGTTTGGCCAAAACCAACAACTGCCCTCTCGTACACAAATCCCCTTGAACTTCTAGTTGCAACAATTCTTTCAGCACAAACAACAGATAAACTTGTTAACCTTATTACACCAGAACTATTTAAAACATACCCAACTGCGCATGCCTTTGCGAATGCTAATCTTGAAGAATTAGATCAGCTCGTATGGAAAGTGAACTTCCATTCAAATAAAGCAAAAAATATTATCGCAGCTTGTAAAATTATCGATGAAAAGTTTAAGGGCGAAGTTCCAGACACAATGGAGGAACTAGATGCTTTGCCAGGAGTTGCAAGAAAAACGGCAAATGTTGTACTTGGAAATGCGTTTAAGAAAGCTGAGGGGATCGTTGTTGACACTCATGTCATGAGACTTTCACAGAGACTACAATTGACAGAGCAAAAAACTCCTGAAAAAATTGAGCAGGACCTCATGAAGATTATTCCCAAAGAATATTGGATTGATTTCTCTCACCTCTTGATAAACTACGGTCGTGCATATTGTCCCGCTCGACCTCATACCTGTCCTGATTGTCCTTTGAAGGAACTTTGTCCAGATTTAAAATAAGGTCCTCCTATCTTCCCTTTCCGAACGTCGAAGCAATAATCGGATTTATTGAGCCTTTCTCAACATGATCAAATTTTTGACACATAGCATCAAACGCTAGTCGATCCTCTTCATTGTGTGTGACAAGTGATTTCACTAATAACATAGTTTGCGGGAAAAGAAGAAGGAGCCTGTCTGTTATATCAAGTTGAGATACTCTTCCCCATAAGGGAAAGTATTCAACTTTCCCCCGTATATAGAACGGGACGCTATTCTCATAATATTCTTGAATCTTATCATCCGTTGGAGGAGTTCCGGACGTAGTAAATATAATTACTTTTTTTGATTGAAGAGTTAACCAGTTATAAATAAGAAAATCGACATCAACGATTTTACCTATATGCAAATAGCTTCCAAAAATAATCAGGTCGTACGATCGTAAAGTTTTCCAGTCTACACTTCTCACGTTCATTATGTCGGCATGTAATGTCTGAGCAATCCATAATGCATACTGTTTTGTGCTTCCATACTTACTCTGGTATACAACAAGTTTTTTCATTATTACAATTCACCTTCTTTCAAATAAGATATAATTATCTGCACTCATCAACTGTATGATGACAAACACTCATCGTCCAAAGGAAAATGATGACAACCATAAGAAGAATTTGGGTTAAGTAAGCTCCAGTTATTATTCCATAGGTTGTTATCGCTACTGTTATAAGCCACAAAAAATTTGTTATTCCGACAAACGGATCGATTTTGATTAGACTCCATTTCCATTCTGAGAGAAAACACATGAAGGTCACTATGACTCCTAATAGAAGAATTATTGGCTTCGTCATAAGGTGCGCGGAAACACCTGTGGTAGTAACAACAAAATAAAATAAGAAAGACGTAATTGCCAGTAGAGAAATTATTAGATATCTCCAGTTTAAGGCCATAGATACCACCTCCTTTTCTCTTTTATCCATCTAGACTTGCCAGATAAGTATATGGGATGGTTATTTTTTTTCAGTGATGAAGATCATGAGTTCATGCGTATACATCTGGATTTCAAGTGAAAAGTGTCTCCTCTAGTCAACACATTCATTTAGAACCTGGTGGGATTTGTGCTAACCAGTCCAAAAGTGCTTTTCCAACTCTTTGACCGGGACGTAGTCGATATAAATAATATCGATTAGATTGGCTTTGCTCATTTCCCGCAATTGTTGAAACGCCAGTTGTGTATCCTGCACGTTCAACTACTTTGGCTGCTTGTTCATCAAATGCTCCATTAGGATAAGCAAATGCTGTAACCTTCAACTTAAACGCAGTTTCAAGCCACGTTTTACTTCCTAGAACCTCTTTCTCCACATCTTCCATTGGTAATCCCCGAAGCGATACGTGATTCATGGTGTGTGCACCCACATCTACGAGAGTACTATTTATAACTTCTTGCAGCTGGGTTTTTGACATAAAATCAGAGTTACCAATAAAATTTGAAATAATATATGCCGTGGCTTTAATGTTGTATTTTTTTAATAGTGGTAAGACAGTAGTCGCAAAATCCCAATGTCCATCATCAAAAGTAAGCAGAATAATGTTTGATGGTATTTGATTTGATTGATAGAGGATATCCCCAAGTTCCGTTGCAGTAATAAATATGTATCCAGCATTTTGAAGAGTTTTTAATTGCTCCTCAAATATTGAAGGCGATACATTCAGAGACTGTCGAATTGTATCTCGTTGGTCTTGAACATTCTCCACATAATGGTACATTAATATTGGAATCCGTATTTGTGATGGTACAACTTGTACATTTACTTTTCGTCTCATCTCCACCGGCACTGCTTTCATTTCTGTTTTTGGAGATTCCACAAGCGGACTACGCAAAACATCATTGTGTATCTTTCGTACGTAACTGCCTCCCAATAGAACAAAAAGGAGGATGAAAATTATCCTCACCCCATTAAGATACCGCTCGTATTTGTGGTTTTTCCTTTTCTTTATCTTTTTCATACTATTAAAATTCTTTTAAAAATGACACGACATCTGTAAGTTCATTGTGGGTTATTTCATGACCATGTTGATACTCTTTTACTGTTAGAACTGCTTTAAAAGACTGTAAAACTTCTATCAATTCATATTGCTTGGATGGGGGAATAATTTGGTCATATTCTCCGATGCTAAGAAAGAATGCATGCTTTGATAAATCTAGAGATCCTCGCGTAACCTCAAACGGTAACATTGAATGAAGCAGGACAAGATGAGTAATAATTGTCGGGTAAGAAAATAATAAAGAAATAAGCATGTTTGCCCCGTTTGAATATCCTAAAAAAAATAATTGTCCAGTTTCCAAGTTATACGTTTGAATCCAGGAGGTCACGAATCGATGGAGCTTTTGAGTTTCTTCTCGAATACTTTCTTGGTCAAATACTCCGTTCGCATCTCGCTTGAAAAAGCGAGACATACCATGTTCGTGTATGTTGCCCGAAATTCCAACAAGATTATATGTCTTTTCCAAAACTTCATTTAAGAATAAAAAATCCTCTTTTGTACCGCCCGTTCCATGAAGTAAAATTAGCGTTTTTGCCGCGTTATTATCTTGATAAATATAATCGAATAATTGCAGATCAGTCGTCATGGTTGAGTTATATCTCGAGTGTGGGGAGATTTTTTTCGATCACATCTCTTTGTTTTTGTAAAAATGGAGGTAAAGCAAGCTTTTTTCCTAATTGTTTCTCCTTTTCATCTACTGTAAATCCCGGTCCCTCTGTTGCAATTTCAAAGAGTATACCCGCAGGTGTCCGAAAATACACCGATTTAAAATAAAATCTGTCGATAACATCAGTTGGATATAAACCTAATTCAAGCACACGTTGTCTCATAGAATCTTGTTCATTTTCATCACTCGCACGAAATGCTATATGATGCACAGTTCCCACTGCATTTAACCCCACCTTCTCTGAGGGTTGCTCGCACACTTCCAAAAAATTCCCTCGCGTTGAGTTTGATACCTCATATAAATATGTATTATCTTTATGTACTGTGCTTCTGTATCCAAAAACATGCGTAAGAATTGGTTCAATCGCATGCTTACTTACTACCGAAAGAGTTGCACTATGAAAACTTTGGATTGCGTTCTCTTTCGATATTTCTTCCGTTATCCAGACCTCCTCATTTGTGTGAAGTTCATTGTCAGAGACACCGACCAGTTCTAGTTGCTGATCATCTCCATCAAAAAAACGTATTCTTCTCTTACCAAACCGAGCTGATTCTTCTTGGTGTTTTACTCCGTAGGATAGAAAGCGATTTTTCCAGAATAGAAGAGAGTGTTCCGCTATGGTAAGGGATATATTTGTAACTAACCCATTTCCCCTACTTCCCACCATGGCCCTTTGAAAGATAAAAAAAGTAAGATCCATTCCTGGATGTCCGTACTTGTCACCAAAAAATAAGTGGTATGCCCCAACGTCGTCTTGGTTGACAGTTTTTTTGACAAGTCGAAGTCCTAAGATATGCGAGTAAAATTGAAGTGTTTTCTTCGCATCTGAAGCAATTGCGGTTATATGATGAATACCTTTAGTCATGGAAAATATCATATCATATGACCGATATGTATTGACTAAAAAGAGAACTATATATAGTAGGAACCCGTTACTTTTTTTGTCGATCCACTAAAGGCTCCAATACCAAGTAGGAAACCGAAGTCGTACCATCGACCATTATTATTCACCTCATACACTTTTACATTTGGCGTAAATAGACCAATCAGAAAAACGAATGGGGCAATAATCCCGTGCCATACGCCTGCCCAAAATCCTGCAGGTTTTGCTCCTGGTTGTTTATACGTAGAATTAGGACCAGCAATCCATAATATATTGGGTGATGATTTTTGAGTTTTCATATCTTAATAATAATAAAGATATTTGAAAAATCAACTCCTATCAGTTTCAGAGGGTGTAATCTCTTCAAATAGACCGAGTTGTTTATTTTTTACCACGTTATCCCAGTTGAAATATCTTCCATTCATCGCAATATACACTCCATAAGGTAAAACTTGAACAAACGATAATGCGCTTCCAAGATTAAATAGACCATCAGAACTTCCGAAAGTATACGGTATCATTGCCCCAGTTAATACGATTGTCTTATTATTAATTTTTTTTGCTAACAGTGATGCGGTCTGAACCATCGTATCTGTACCATGCGTTACGACTATCTTCTTTTCTTCTGCCTGTAAACATGCGTTCAAAATCTTGTGTCGATCGCTCTCTTTGATATTTAGACTATCCAACATCATAAGAGTCTCTGTAGCTACTGAAAGCGAACTTCTCCCAAGCTTCAGCATTTCAGTTAAATGAGTTGATTTAAAATACAACGAACCATCAATCTCGTTATACTCCTTATCAAAGGTACCACCAGTCACAAAGATTTTTATCTGCATTTGGTATTACGATATCAAAATTATTAAGTAGAGTATATCGTCTTCATCACGTTTACATATTCATTTATCATCGTAAAAAATAATCTCCTATTCACTTTTCATTTTTTTACGATGTGATTGGAATAATTGTAAAAAAATTTATTCCCGTTGTATGATGTATGTATGGATCTTGGATCAGGGTTTATCATAGGAGTCCTATTGTACGTTTTTATTCGGTTTGTTCTTCGAGGTTTCTATGTTGTCCAGCAAAACGAGCGAGCAGTGAAAACTTCCTTTGGTAAGGCAAAGAGAATAGAAAATTCCACCACACTTGATATTGCTGAATTTGCAGAGTCTCTGCGTGACGATGAGAAAGAACGATACATGTTTCCTCAGTTGGAGGTTATTCCTCCTGGTGGGCCTTATTTTAAATTTCCATGGGAAAAAATTCATAAAACATCAATAGCAACACAACTCATTGATATTGCCTACGACCCGGAAGATTCGTCCGTGAATGATAATAATACAGCTCTTGAAGCAGTCACGAAGGATCAGCTTAACATTAAACTGCGAGGTCAATTGCAGTACACAATCTCAGAAAAAAATTTATATGCGTATTTTTTCGGTGTTACTACTCCAATTGCTCATGTCATGGGATATTTTATCTCCATATTGCGTGAGCGCATTGCTAATTTTGAAGCACCACTAAAAGACGGTCCACAAACATCGTTGCAGGCATCACTTGGCACTTCCATAAATGACCTTCGGAAGAACTTAGGGCAATTTAATAGTCATATGGCGAGCGAGTGCATTTCCTCAGCTGCCCGGTATGGAATTACACTGGATGCAGCGTTGATTACTGCACTGGAGCCTCCTGTCGATGTAGAGTCGGCACTTGCGGCAATCAATACTGCCCACAATCATGTTTCTTCTCAAATCAGCCTTGCCCAAGCATCAGCTGATCAAAAAATAGTACAATCCAGAACTTCAGTTCAGATAGAAACATTGAAAGCACAGGCAGAGGTACAAACACTTCAACAGGTAGCTTCTCAGCTTGCAGCGATTAAACTTAGTGGAAATAAGACATTACCAGCGTATCTTCGAAACGTCCGTTTAGCGCTTCTTTCACAAGCCAAGCGTATTTTTATGGAAACAAAAAAAGCATAACTATGATGTCAATTATTTTTACCATTATTATTTGCTTCATCTTCGAAAAGATTATTACTGGTATTGGTAAGTTCTTTGGACTCTATACAGTTGTTTCTGAACGACAAGCAAAAGTATACGTTTTATTTGGTGAAATATTGGGAGTATTAGATACTCC
Organism: uncultured Gammaproteobacteria bacterium; assembly: GCA_964649915.1. Taxonomy (GTDB): domain Bacteria; phylum Patescibacteriota; class Microgenomatia; order 2-02-FULL-39-11; family 2-02-FULL-39-11; genus CAZYQZ01. Next base: position 10,554 of record CAZYQZ010000019.1, read on the forward strand.
GGGACTTCACTTTTTATATTCCAAGTTGGGTTGGAAAGCGGTGTGTGTAAACTGGCTTGGTACATGTTATGTAAGAAGCCTGAGTCTTGATCAAGAATATATAAGAAGTATTCCTGTTAATTCAGAAGAAGGTACTCCTATGGGTATTGGCGTGTGGTATGAAATGTTTATCTCAGATCCCATTGCTCATATTTTTAAAAATGTCGACCCAGAAGGATCTCTTACAGCAAACGTAAAGAATGCCACAATCAAGTCGTTAAGCAATCTTCCTCTTGCGCAAATGCTTGTAAACAGACATCAAATGTCTGCCGCAGTACGCGGAGAAGTCACTGCACAGTCAGCAGAATGGGGGTATAAGCTTGGTTCAGTATATATACGGAAAGTTCACTTTCGAGATAGTACAATGACAAAGCAAATCGAAGAAAAGGTTGTAAATCAACTAAGACAAGTAACTTCAGCGATTGAACAGGACGGGCTAAATCAAGTAAATATTATTGCAAGCAAAGCGCAACAGGAAGCGTCAATTGAGCTTGCGAAAGCTGCTGCTGTTCGACCACAAATAGTAGGCGCAACTCTACAAAAAATTGCAAAAGACCCGGAAGTACTTGATACGATGTATGAGATCTTGGAGTATCAGAAAATAACAGAAGGTAAAAACGAACTCACACTTATCCCGAACGGCACAGACAATTCTATACTTACACAACTTCTTGTTGCGGATCAAAAAGTAGAAAAATAAATTGGTACTTAGGGTGAAAATTGTATTCTGAAGTCTCTCGCGTTTCTTGTCATTGAAAGAAATGCCTTCTCTTTTCTATTAGGAAGAAGCGTCACAATACTTTTCCACATTTTCTGAATCTTCTTTATATCGGCTGTTTCTGTAGAAAATTGTAATCTCGTATACCCACTTGGATTTGTCTCTACTTCAACGCCAATTTTTTTTAAGCTTGTAATAACATCTTCTTTAAGCTGAAAATCACCTTCGATCATCTGATAACACGGATTTTGCATAAAGCCAGATGTATCGATAGAATATCCTTTTTCATGTAATTGCAATACCGCATCTTTTACTTGAATTTCTAATTCTTCAACAAATAATCCGAGACAAATTTCAGTTTTGGTCGGTGGTATTTTTGACTCTTTACGTTTCTTAATGTTCGCGATAGTTTCTTTTCGGATATTAAATTGCAGTTTTTCAAATAGCCGTTTCCGTTGTAAGATACTATCTTTTGGGATATATTTTCTACGAAAAATTACCGCGTCAGGATGTGTTGACGGGCTTTCAAGCGCACCTTTATCTGGAAGAAGCTCTGATACTGCCAGCCACCTTTCTTTAATTTTATCCAGATCTGCTTCCTCGGGCCAATACACAAGAGATTTTAAACCATTAAACTCTCTGAATTTGATACCATTTTTTTCTAGCTTGTTTCGATTTACATAATCGAGGGTCATGTTTACATTAAGTGATTGGAGTTCTGAGTATTTTCCCCAAAAGCCGGAAGAGGGGTCCAGGT
>CAZYQZ010000020.1:0-11914 GCA_964649915.1 uncultured Gammaproteobacteria bacterium
TCCATTTGGACGCCGTGCAAGACAACGAGATGTCTATCGAATCCACATCCCTTTTATGGAAGCGGTGAAGGGCGTAGAAAAAAGTGTAGAAATCGAGGGAAAGACTCAAAAAATTAAGATTCCCGCAGGTGTTGATAGCGGATCACGAATACGATTTGATGAATTTGATATTCTCATTGATGTCTCACCTGATCCAACATATACTCGTGAAGGGTACGACGTAGTAGTAAATGCAGAGATAAGTTTCTCACAAGCAGCACTTGGTGATGTCGTTAATGTTCAAACAATTGAGGGACCAGTGAGCTTGAAAATTCAGCCTGGTACACAGCCTGAATCACTCGTTCGATTGCGGGGGAAAGGTATACCTCACGTACAAGGACAGGGAAGAGGAGATGAATACGTCCGTATAAAAGTAAAAATCCCAACGAAGCTTACACAGCGTCAAAAAGAGCTACTACGAGAACTTGATAAAGAAGTAAGAAATAAAAAAGGTTGGTTCTAATCTTTACTGAACATATTTCGTAACGTTTTGGTTATGTTCCTCAAGGGTTTTGGCAGGATGAATTTTTCCACTTTTATCTGAAACATAGTAGATATAGTCAGTTTGTGGTGCATTCACAACTGCGGTAATAACTGCTATTCCAGGATTACAGATAGGTTCGGGAGGAAGCCCCGCGTTTTTATACGTATTATAGGGAGAAGAGATTGCTAGATCCTCAAGTGTCAGGTTTTTCTTCCACCATGATTTCTCATTCGGTTGATACCCAAGGATATACTGAACTGTTGCATCAATATCAAGCTTCATTCCAATTTTTAATCTATTTAAGATAACGCTGGCAACAATAGGACGATCCTCGTTAAGTCTTGCTTCTCTTTCAACGAGTGAGGCAACGGTAATCAGATCATCAGTAGATAATCCCTTTTCCTTTGCTTTAGAGATAAGATTGGGTGTGACCTTTTTGTTGAAGTTGTCGAAAAAAAGTGATGCAACTGTTGATGCGGATGCATCTTTCGGCACAAGATATGTATCGGGAAACATGTAGCCAATTCGAGCGATTTTCAAAAATTCTGTCTCAGGAATGGAAAAATCCTGCGCAAGCTTAAGCGCTATTTCCTCATTCCTCCATCCTTCAACTATCGTTACCCACACATCTGAAGTTCCATGGGTCAACGATGTAGCAATTGTTGCAAGATTCTGTGAGGGAGAAAGACGAAATTCTCCCGATTGTAGTTTCTGTCCAATACCAAAGAAACGAGCATAGAGAAAAAATGCGATGGGATCTCGAATCAGACCCTCCTTTTGTAAGTTTTTAGCAATTGTTCGGGCGTCTTCTCCACGAGTAATTGTGAAGGATGTGTATGTTGTACTCGTTTTATCAACTGGAGAAATTGCTTGTTGCCACCACATCCAAGCCATGGCAAAAAATATGAAAAGAATAATGAGGAAAATAAAAATACGTTTTCCCATGTAGTTACTCTATTTTATAAATAGGAATGTTTGTTAGTGTTTCGATCGCTTCTTTTAGCCTCCACTTATCAGATGAATAGAGTACACACAGTATATCATGCCTGTCTACCTTCTCATGGATACGTCGTTCAAGATAAATTCCAGCTTTTTTATCCGCTGGGCAACCCAATACTTTTGCAACACTCGTTAAGTTTAAATTCTGAAAGGAGGTAATTGTACCTTTTTTTTCTGCTAATACTTCGTACTTATGTATGCCGATAGAAATGTCGTCAACATCAATATCTGGATCTCCTCCCTGAATCTTAATTATCTCTCTCATTTTTGCATATGCTTTCCCACTTTTTAATATATCTGCAGCAAGACGTTCTCCATCACCTGGTTTATGATGATCAAAGCATAAATCCAGAAGTTTCCCTGCCAGCCGAAGCGTTTTTTCTTCTAAAACAACTGGGCGGTCCGGTTTTTGCAGCAGCACTTTCAGGACATCTCTTGCTTCAAGGGAGGGTCCCACACTATGTCCGGCAGGTTCAAGAGTATGGTTTATATCAGCTATCATTTTCACACCAAACTTTTTAGCTAGAAATGAAAATTTTCTCTCAATCATTTCCGCATCTTTTGTGTTGTGGATTTTAAGTGTTAAGCCCACAGGGAGATCCAGAACAAGATGGGTTGCTCCCGAGGCTATTTTTTTGGCCATAATGGACACGATTACCTTATCAAAAGATTCAAAGGCTAGTGGTTGTTCAACTTGGATAATAATATCATCAGCTGGTGCAAGGCCAAGATGTCCTCCCCAGACAATACATCCTCCCACTTCTCCAACAAACCGCTCAATTTTATCCGGAGTAAACGTTACCGGAGCAAGTATCTCCATCGTATCTGCTGTTCCAGCAGGAGTTGTAATGGCCCGAGAAGAATTCTTGGGAATCTTAAGTCCTGCAGCAGCAATAATGGGTACAAGAATCATTGTTGTTCTCGTTCCTGCTAGTCCTCCAGTTGAGTGTTTATCAGCGACAATGCCATTAAAGCGTAGTTGCGAACCAGTTTGCGCCATTGCTTTGGTGAGAAAGTATAATTCTTCATCACTGAAGCCTTCCTTAAATCCAGCAGCAACAAAATAAGTTGTCAGAATGGGATTAAGTCTCTGATGTGAAATCTCATCCATGAGAGAGAATATTTCTCTATAGCTCAGGCTTTTCCCAAGTAGTTTTTTCTGAATAGCTGAAACGGCAACCGCCTGTTGTGTTTGAGAGGAAGGATGCTCTTTGTGGTTTTCGAGCATATGATTATTGGAATTTTACAAGTCTTGCTTTAACAACGAGCCGTTTGGCATATGTTCCTGGTGGGACACAGGTAATGAGTTGGGCATACGCATCGTCATACTTTTGTTCTAAGATTGACGTATCTTCTGGTGCAATAACCCGCATATCTTCAACCTGATATCTATATGTGACATTTTTGATTGTAAAATAAATATCATCCCCGCGAGTTAGTTCGGGCAGTTTTGAAAATATCGTGTGGTAGTCTTTTGGGTTATAGAGCCAGGGAATAGTCGAGTGTCCGAAAACTGTCATGATCCCATACTCTCCTGGTAGAGCTGATCCTCCCCAGTGTATGAGGCTTTTATTCAAATCCTCACTACCAATCATTGTTTCTGCATTCTGAATATTTAGCTTGGGAATGGATACAGTGTACACTGAAGCGGGTACATTTTGGGAGAGTGGAGAAGCCTTTGGAAACCAGTTGCTTGCCTTCGTATAATCAACACCAGCCTGTGCTGGATCAATAATATCAGCGTGTGCACCAAGTATTCTATTTTCCATAGCCTCAGCAACTATAGTTTCTGGGTAAGGACGCACAAGGGAGATAAAGCGTGGTGCATAGAAAAGTTCAAATGCAATGATAGGATACGCAACCCAGCCAATAAGGGATAACCCTGAAAAAACAAGCAGAGTAGAAAATATTGAGAAAAGCTTTCGAAATCGCTGTGGTTGTTCCTTTACATAGCGATAAATTGCCATACTATCACTATAGCAATATTACTTAGTTCTTCGCAATCGTAAGGTGAATGTTGGAAGGGTTCAGAGGAAGAGTTTTTTTGCCAAATGGAAAAGGTGTGTTCACCTTTACTTCATACCCTGTGACAGACTCGACGCTACGAAGATATGTTTCTACTTGATCTACTGGTTTTCCGGCAATGTTTTTTCCAATTGGAGCAAGTGATATCTTCGGAAGTAGAAGTGTGGAAACGGTTGCGGAAATTTTAAGTCCCCCATCTTTAAGTACGGTCGATTGGTTTACTTTCAGGTTCACGCTATCTTCTGAATACTCATATCCAGCGGGGGCATTATTTACAATTGTTTCCTTCGCGAGTGTACTAATATCACTTTGCTTATATGTATACCCGGTAATATGAGCTGTAAGAGAGAGAGAAAGTTCTGTTGCTTCTTCACCAATATTTTTACTAAACTTCTTATCAACCAACTCTATAATCAGAGAGTCTGATAACAATTTCTCATCACTGGGGATTTTCTGCATGAGCTCACTTTTTGCTTGTTCTTTCAGTTCATTTGAAAGAGTAGTGAGTAAAGCATCTTGATCTTCCTTCGAAACAGCAGAGATCTGACGACTTGTTCCTCCGGAAAGCGCATCATTATTTTTAGCAGTATATGAGGACGAGGGAGAGTCGGTAAAGGTAAAGTTTGCTCCAGGAGATAGATTTGAATCTGGACCAATGGTATACGCTGTAACTTTTCCATCAGTCTTTCCATAGGATAATCCTTCTCCTGTATCGCTTGCAGAGGCAATTGTGATATCCGAATCAAGGGTGAATTTTATACCATTTGCACTCAATAGTGATCCTTTATCAAACGTTTTACTATTATTTGTTTTATTGTATATAGTTACCGTTCCTTTGGAGGGAGTTCCAACATTTTTCTTTCCGGTTGTTTGCTTACTTTTTTCACCACTAACCTGTGCATCAACTTTATTTGCCGGGATAGTAAGATTTTGTGTGTCAACTGAAGAAGTGCTTGGTGATAGAGTGATGTCCATGTTTTTCTCAAGAGTATTCCCTGCAACTAAAATGCGAACATCGGCCGAAGGTATTTGATAATAGGCGGCAGTTAAAAGTCCACCAAGTATAATGAGAAAAATAATAAAAAGAATCGGGAACAACTTAAAATTTGGGCTACTTGGAAGAGAAAAATGAGGAAGAGATAAGCGAGATAAAAATCCATTTTCTTCCTCGGTGTCTTCTTTTACAAAAACATGAGTTCGTCTTTGGGGAAGATCTGGAGTGGGGTCATATACTTCATCTTCAACAACCTTTTCTTCCAGTCCTTTTTTAACATCTTGGTTTTGAACAAAACCAAACTGTGCTCCTTCAAATTCCTCTTCATCCGGTTGCCTATCTTGTGGGACTGGCGAAGTCATCGGGGTAGGCTCAATTGATTGGGGCTCAACTTCTTCTTCTTCTTCTTCTTCTGGAGCATCTTCTACTGCAGCGGCTGGTATAGAGGATGAAGTAGCTTTTACATCCTCTGAATCAAACTCTTCTTTTGTGACTGTCTTTAACATCTCGGAAGCTGCAGACTCGACAAGAGCGTGAATAATATCATCTTTTCCTATAATTTCTATCTTGGGGACATGAAGAAAGATATTTTTTTGATGCCACGGATACTTAATGAGTAATTCTTGTAACTTGTCTAAATTTTCTCCCTCATCATATAAAAGAATTCTGGAGGGAAGAACTCCATTTTTTGATAATTGTTTAATCGTAGATTCAACATCCTGTGCAAATGCTTCGGTTCTTGCAACTGTTTTGCTTTCAATAATTCTTCCAACACGAAGAAGTGATGCGGTAAGACTTACAGGAGTGAGCCCGAGTAGAATTGCGCTTGTTGGCGCGTGCTCTTGAACTCGCAGGTAATGTGCCAGTGCTTCTGGAAGTTCAATAAAACCTAAGGGTAAAAGAGAAAGTTTCTGAGTCAATCGCTTCAATTGAACAAGGATCGGGTGTTTAATTTTAGCCTGCTCAATAAAATCCAGTGGTAGGCCAAAAATTACTTTCTGGAGAATAGCGTGTGGCGGAAGAGTTGCTTCAGCCTCAGAAATTACACTGTCATAGAGATGGACATCGCTATGAACAACATCACTTTTCTGTTCTGAACGACCGGTGATAACGATTTTCTTATTCTTAACTTCCCAGACAACAGCAGCCACTGAAGAAATTCCAACTTTCAACAGTAGAAAATATTCTGACGGCTTGTCTTTGGGCAATAATTTATCAACTAAAGACATCGTATCTATTGTAAAAGATATCAATGGCAATTTACAACCATATACCGGCCTAGGAGACTGTGGCGTAGATCCGTCGAATTCCGGAACCTGCTGACTCTTCCTTCGTTATTTGAAATACGCCTAAGAGGTGAGTTGATGAAACATGTGGACCGCCACAAACTTCTTTGGAAAAGTCTCCAACACTGTAGACGTTTACTTTTTCTGGATATTTTTCTCCCTCTACATACAAAGCCCCTTCGTGTACTGCATCAGAGTAAAGAAGTACTTTCATAGAAACTTTCAAGTCTTTCTTAATCTGAAGATTAACTACATTCTCTATTTCTTTCATCTGGGAGGGAGAGATGCTACTTGGGTGGGTAAAATCAAAGCGTAGTCTTTCTGCGGTAATATGACTTCCTTTTTGTCTCACATGATTTCCTAAGACTTGACGTAAAGATTGTTGTAACAGATGTGTAGCGGTATGAAGCTTCACCACTTGATCACTATGGTCTGCCAGTCCTCCTCGAAACATTCCAGCTGAGGTTGTGCGAGAAAGATTCTTATGCTTTTCAAATTCTGTAAGAAATTGTTCTTCATCAATCTTCACGCCCTTTTGACTAAGTATCTCTTTCGTAATTTCAACTGGGAATCCGTAGGTCTGGTAGAGATCAAAGGCTGTTTTTCCGGTAGGATTTTTTTCTTGTTCTAAAATCTTAAGTCCTTTATCAAGAGACTTGGCAAACTTATTCATTTCAGTTTCTATAGTTTTAAAGACCATCTCGCGTATTTTCTGTCTATCAAAGTAAATACCGTCATACATCTGTAGTACTTGATCAGTGAGTCCTTCAAATCCTGGGATGGGGGTCAATCCTCCTCCGAGAGAATGCATTTTGACAGCAGCTCGCCGAATCAATCTTCTAAGAATATATCCTTGTAGTTTATTTGAAGGTGTTACTCCATCCGCAATAAGAAATGTAGCAGCTTTTATATGGTCTGCAATAATTCGTATTCCCTTCTTATTTGCATTATCGTTATAAGATTTTTTTGTCGCTTCTTCTATTCCTTTCACAATTGGTTTGTATAAGTCAGTTAAGAAAATATCTGGTTGATCTTCTGTCACAGCAACAAGTCTCTCAAGACCGCCGCCGAAATCTACATTTTTTTGAGGAAGTTCTTTGAAACTTCCATCAGTCTGTTTCTGATACTGCATAAAGACACTATTACCAATCTCTAAAAATCGTCCGCAATCACAATTAGGATGACAGGTTTTACCAAATTTCGGATCATGGGCAATATCCGTAAATTCAAAAAATACTTCACTGTCTGGCCCACCTGGTTCCCCAGGAGGCATCGTATCTGGGATTCCGGAACGCGACCACCAGTTTTTTTGAACAGGATATGTAAATATGCGTTCACCTTCTTTTGCATTAATATCAACTGTTGCAAAAAGCTCTTTCCAGATAGTAATTGATTCAGAATCTTTGGGAACAATATCGTTTCCCTCAAAGACTGTAACGTATAACTTGTTGGGATTAAGGTGTAATTCTTTCGTTAGAAACTCAAAGACCCATGTAAGTTGTTCCTTTTTAAAATAGTCTCCTAATGACCAATTTCCGAGCATTTCAAAAAAGGTGGTATGGCGATTATCACCAATTTCTTCAATATCTTGTGCTCTAAATGACTTTTGACTATCAACAAGTCGAGTTCCAAGAGGGTGCTTTTGTCCCAATAAATAGGGTACAAGAGGCTGCATGCCCGAGCTTACAAATAACGTTGATGGATCATTTTCTGGAACAAGCGAGGTTGAGGGAATTATTTTATGATTTCTGGGATCTTTTTGAAAGAAATCTAAATACTTTTCTCGAACATCTGTATGTGTCATGGAGCTTATTATATCAATTAATAATTGACAAGTTCAATTTATTAAGTACAATTACAATAATGCAATCTTCACGTCATAGTACTACTACAATTACTGTTCCGAAATTTTCGGAAGTTTCGTAGTTGAAGGTAGGGAAAATCCTATTTACGAGACCTCCGAGAACCGGAGGTTTTTTTGTAATGAAAAATGAGATACACATGAAAAAAATAAAACATATATCGTTGATAGGGATGTCTAATAGTGGGAAGAGCTATTGGTCAAAAAAACTCGCGGAAAAAGGATTTTTACGAATGTCCTCTGACGACTATATAGAAGAAAAGTTAGAGTATGAGCTTAGTCGTCTCGGGTATGCAGGGATCGCTGATGTCTCAAAATGGCTGGGACAACCTTATGAAAAGCAACATGCAAACAACAGCCTTCGATATTTGGATTTTGAAAAAGAGTCACTTCGAGTATTCTGCAAAAGAATAGTAGATGATTTTTCTGGTAAAAATATCGTCATTGATACAACAGGGAGTGTTATCTATACCGGAGACACTCTTGCTTTGTTAAAAAAGCATACAACAATCGTTTATTTGGATACACCAGAAAGTGTCCAATCAGAAATGTATCAATCATATGTTAAAAACCCAAAGCCAGTCCTGTGGTTTGATAGTTTTAATCAAAAGCAAAACGAATCAGATCTGGATGCGTTAAAGCGGTGTTATCCAGAATTTCTTGCCTTTCGTACTAAGCGGTATCAAGAATACGCTGATAAAATCATGGATTATTTTCAGGTAAGAAAAAAAGATTTTTCTGTTACAGATTTTCTCTCACATATATGAACTATTTTCTCCAGTGTATTTCATGTCGCGCTATCTATGATGGTGACGAAATTCGTTACCGGTGTGAATGTTTGGGATTACTGGAAGTACAACAAGATAGTATGTCTTCACTAAAAAAAACTGTCAACAAATCCATTATAGATACGCGGTGGAGAGCAAATGAGTTTCCATATCAGAGTGGAGTTTGGAGATACAGAGAGCTTGTCTTACCAGTGGAAAATAAATATATCGTATCAAGATGTGAGGGGAATACTCCATTGTATTCTAGTGGGATGGATGAAAAAACAGGGCTAAGAAACATTGGTGAATACGCCAATATAGATCAACTCTATCTTAAACATGAAGGAGAAAATCCAACAGGAAGTTTTAAAGACAGGGGAATGACTACTGGAATATCACAAGCAAAAAAACTAGGCACACTGGCTGTTGCTTGTGCGTCAACTGGAAATACGTCTGCCTCACTTGCAAGCTATGCAGCTCTTGCTCAAATGAAGTGTTTCGTCTTCTTACCAAAGGGAAAAATATCTTCTTCAAAACTTGCACAAGCCATAGGCTATGGAGCAAAAGTAATCCAGGTAGAGGGAGATTTTGATGATGCAATGAAAACAGTTCAGAGTGTTTGTTCAAAGCAGAATATATACCTTCTTAATTCAATAAATCCATTTCGGATAGAAGGACAAAAGACTATTCTTTTTGAGATTTTACAGCAACTGAGGTGGAAGTCACCTGATTGGGTCGTTCTTCCGGGTGGTAATTTGGGAAACACTTCTGCTATTGGAAAAGGGTTAATCGAGTTGTACCAACTTGGGTGGATCAAGAAACTTCCGCGAGTTGCTGTCGTTCAAGCAACTGGCGCTAATCCTTTTTATCAAAGTTTCAAAACAGGGTTTAAAAAAACATATACAGTAAAAGCGGAAACTGTTGCAAGCGCTATTCGTATCGGAAATCCAGTAAGTTTTCTTAAAGCACAAAGGATCATTGAGAGAACACATGGTGTTGTTGAAGAAGTGACGGATCAGGAGATACTTAATGCCAAAGCAATCATTGATAGGTCATCAATCGGGTGTGAGCCAGCATCAGCCTCATCTATAGCAGGGCTTAAAAAGCTAAGGAAAAAAAATATTATCAAGAAAACTGATGTAGTCGTTGGAATTCTAACTGGCCACATAATGAAAGATCCAGATACTACCATGATGTATCATGCATCACTATCTCAATTTGGTAATTCAGTACTAGAAGTTGAAAAAGGTACGCTTGAGAAAAAAATTGAAGCTCTTCTTAAAGAATCTAGTTAAGAAATCAGAGGTTTACCGCCTTTTTTGAAATAGCGGTGGTGGACTTCTTGTGTCAGTTCAACGCCTTTTTGTTGGACTTCTTCTATTTTCGTAAGTGTGGCATCAAGTTTATCGAGCGTTTCTTTGGATAGAAGTTCTTTCTTCTCCTCAACTTTTTCAATGGCTTCCTTTTTCACTTCTTGAGCTTGGAGTAATAGTTCCTCGCCTTTGTCTTGAAGATTTCTAAGTTTACTTTCAAAATCCTCTTCAAGTTCCTCAGTTTTCTCAAGCATCTTTTGGGCGTATTTTTTACCTTCCTTAGTTCCGAGAAGAATAATGATGAACGCGCCGATTAATCCGCCTAAGAAGAATCCTGGCCAAAAACTCGTATTGTTTCTTTCACTTGACATCTTTTTCTTTCTCTCCTGAAAAAACGTTTGCAACCTTTAGAACTGAGCGTATTCCAGAGGTAAAGCCTGATATTTCCCCTACTGATTTGCTGATTGAACCTGTGAGGGTGGTTGCATCATCAAACATCTTATTTATTTTCTGAAAAATCTTTCGAACTTCCATGAAAATAAAGAATACTTGGATTCCAATAATGACAAGAAGAATAGTGAGTGCAGAAACGACAATAATAAGGAGAAGTTGGGTAGTATCGATCATATGGACAGTGTAGGTATTATGGGGGAAAATGCCACTTCTGTCAATCGGGAAACATAATTATTCTATCTGAATTGTACGAGTGAGTTTTGATTTTTTCCCAAGCTTACTTTCTGACTCAATAAGTAGCGTATTAATACCAGGGTTTAGGATAACATCCTGATGAAAAGCTCCTGAAGAATCAATTGAAGTTTTCTGGTTATTGATATAGAGTGTAGCATCCCGATCAGTTTCTCCTCGAACAGATACTGTAGTTGACTTCAAAATCTCTCCCTCTTTTGGAGTTATTACTGTAAGTGCTGGTTCTCCAGTGAATGCTCGGTATTGAATAAAAAGATAGCCGCTGAAAAGAATAATAAAAAGAATTGTAGAAGCGATAATTATTTTCTGTGAGGTAATTCTAAAGAAGGGTTCATGGAGTGGCTGGGAGATGTTGTCAGGTAACGGTTTGGATTTCTCCTCACCCGTGTAATGTCGTCGAAAAATAGCAACCATTTCTTCTGGCTTAAGACCTAGGAAGCGACTATAGTTTCTAATAAAACCTTTTATATATGTAGGTGAGGGAAGACTCGACCAATCGTTTTTCTCTAGCGCTGCAAGGAACTTTTTTCTAATTTTTGTTCGTTTTTCAACTACATCGTAATCTAAATTCTTCTCAAGTCGTGCTTTTTTTAAGATCTCCCCAACGGTCTTCATAGGCTTTGATTGTATCACACACGTTACCTTGACGAATAAAGGTTTTGCGAGTAGGATAATAAGTACCTTCGGGGAAATGGTGATCTTTCGATTCAATCGAAAGAATGTCCAAATCGGTGGTTATAGTCCACGATCCATCTTATGATGGAATGATCCGTTGAAATGCCGGAACCGACCGTAAAGTCGGGATAAAAGAAGGGTAACCAAACTAGTTGGAGATTTCTAACTGTTGGGTATTGTTATTGGATTACCCCCGAGGCAAGGGGGTTTTATTATGGAAAAAAAGAAAAATTTAGCACCACTACTTATTGTCCTCGCTGCGTTCTTATGGAGTCTGGATGGACTATTTCGAAGAAGTTTATACGTTCTTAACCCAATTACCATAGTCTTTTTTGAACATCTCATTGGAGTATTGCTTCTTATACCAGTTGTCTATCCACAATTACGCAAATTAAAAGCAGTTTCTAAAAAAGAATGGATATCGTTCTTTTGGGTTTCTCTTTTAAGTGGAGTGGTGGGGACTCTTCTTTATACAAGTGCACTTGGAAAAGTGTCATTTATCCAGTTCTCAGTCGTCGTTCTCTTACAACAACTTCAACCTATTTTTGAAAACTTTTTTGGCTGGTTAATACTGAAAGAAAAAATATCAAAAGGGTATGTAGTATGGGCGGGACTCGCTCTGGTTGCCGCATATATGATCTCGTTTCCCGATTTGCAGGTGAACTTTCAAACGGGAAGCGGTACTGTGATAGCAGCGCTTTTGGCAATCGGAGCAGCATTCTCATGGGGCTCATCCACAGCGTTTAGTCGACATGCACTCTTGAAA
>CAZYQZ010000021.1:0-11281 GCA_964649915.1 uncultured Gammaproteobacteria bacterium
AAAAGTATGGGTATATGCCATACTGGGGAGGGAAGGATCAAGTGGGACTGCTCACTTCGTTACGTTATGAAACAAGTAAACAGGAACGAAGATTTCTTATTTTAGAACCAAGAGGTGGAATACCTGAAGAATATTTTCGATTTATCGAAAATGAAGAAGACGCGTATTCTAAGAAAACAAATACACTCCAGTTTGGGAAATTTTCTATAGAGACAAGAGAATCACTGGGGAAGTAACGTTCCGGTTTCCTTTAAGTCTTTTAATCGTTTGAGAAGTTCTTCTCGATCGTTTTTTATTTTTTCTTCAACCACGTCTTTGAAAAGTGTGTTTAAAACGATACCGATAAAGGGTCCAGGTCGAACTGTATAGATTTCCATAACGTCATTCCCGTCGACTACAAGGTCTGCAACCGTAAATGGTTTCTTTTGTACTTCAATAAGACGCTTTTTGAAAAGTTCCAATCTCCATGATGTTTCTCGAGCGCCTCCTCCGAGTCGGTCTCCTATGCGAAGGGCAAGCATATCAACCAAATCTTCTTTACCAACATTTCGCACGAACCTTCGCAAGGCACCATCTGTTTGCCTCTCATCTACGGTAAATTGATGCCACCTGACCAGCTTGACTACCTTTTCTCTCTGTGTCTTTGATAGATGAAGGCGAAACGCGATATTACGAGCGATAGATGCGCCTATGATTTCATGATTATAGAATGTGATGACTCCCTCTGGTGTCACCTTTACTGTTAATGGTTTTCCAATATCATGAAGTAGTGTTGCGAGTCGTACAATCGGATCTTTCGTTGGGCAATGCTTTAACGACATCACTAAATGAGTTCCAACATCAAAAATATGATGACGTTTAGGACTTTTTTGTTGTACACCAAAGGATTTTTCAATCTCTGGTAGAATGTATGCTAAAATTCCTGAATTTTTTAATAAATAAATTCCCTCACTTGGGTACTCAGACGCAAGGATTTTTAATAACTCGTCACGGATTCGTTCTTGTGAAATTTTGGTGATAAGTTGTGCGTTAGTTTTTATGGCTGAAAAAGTATTGTCTTCAATCGTGAATCCAAGTTGTGTTGCCAGGCGAATAGCCCTCATCATGCGAAGCGCATCTTCACCAAAACGTTTATTAGGATCACCAACAGCACGAATTAATTTTGCAGCGATATCATCAATTCCGTGGTATGGATCTATAATTGATGTGCCATCGTAGGCGATACTATTTATTGTAAAATCTCGTCTAGCTAAATCTTCATGTAACGACGTACCCCAGACGATTGATTTTGGATGTCGATGATCAGTATATTCAGACTCAGTTCTGTATGTTGTTATCTCAAAGACCTCTATTGTCACTTCTTGACCATCAATTATTTTTTTTTGTGCAACCCCGACAGTACCAAACGCGTTGTCATAAAAGCCATCGGGAAAAAGATGAAGAATTTGTTCTGGATTTGCGCTGGTTGTGAAGTCCCAGTCTTTTGTTTTTTTCCCTAAAATGAGATCCCGAACACATCCACCGACAACATACGCCTCAAAATCTGAGTTCTTAAATTTTTTAGAACTTGTTTTACTCCGTCTGGAAGGGTGTATTGCATAATGGTATTATAGCACTCACCCTATGAAGAATTGGAAACTATTACACCAGACATCAGTTGAAAATCCAAAAGAAATTATAGATATTTTATTACATAATAGAGGAATTACCTCCCAGAAACAAAAAGACATTTTCCTACATCCCATAGATCCGAAAAATATACCTCTTCACGAGACAGGTATTGACACGCATCAAATAGATCTTGCAATTACCAGGCTAAAAAAAGCGCTGAAGAAAAAGGAACAAGTGGTCGTCTATACCGACTACGATGCGGACGGTGTATGTGCAGGAACAGTAGTTTGGGAAACGCTATTTCAACTCGGATTTTCTATTATGCCCTATGTTCCACATAGAATTGAAGAAGGGTACGGTCTAACTAAAAAAGGCTTGATCAACTGTAAGAATAAATTTGACCCAAAACTCATTATCACTGTGGATCATGGTATCAATGCGAAAGAAGATATCGACTATGCAAAATCGCTTGGAATTGAGATTATTGTCATCGATCACCATGTTCGTACGATAGACATCGATGCTACAGCAACAATTCATACGACGAAATTATGTGCAACAGGGGTTGCGTGGTTCTTCATTAGAGAAGTGCTCATGAAGATGAAAGGGGAAGAGTATGGAAGTAGAAAAGCTCAAGGATTACTCGATCTTGTTGCTATTGCCACAGTTGCTGATCTAGTTCCTCTCATTCATACAAATAGAAGTTTTGTATTCTATGGTCTTGAGAAACTGAATAAAACTAAAAGACCTGGACTCATCCAACTTGTTCAGTCGTCTAACCTACAACTTGGCACAGTTGGAACATATGAAGTTTCACATATTCTTGCCCCTCGTATCAACGCAATGGGAAGATTATTACACGCCCTTGATGCGCTGCGTCTTCTTTGCACGAAGGATCCAGATCGTGCGGTACTGCTAGCTGCTAAGCTAAATGATACAAATCGAATCCGCCAGAACGTACTTAAAGACACTCTTATACACGCAAAAGAACTGGTTGAGAAGTCAAAAAAATCAAAAAAACTCATTTTTATAGCTCACGAGTCATACAATCTTGGAGTTGTAGGATTAGTTGCTGGAAAACTTGTCGAGCAATATTATTGTCCTGCGATAGTATTTTCAAAAGGTGAAATTTACTCAAAAGCTTCAGTACGATCAATACAAGGAATCAATATTGTCGAAATAATAAAACAAGCCAAGTCACTCGTTGTAGAGTATGGTGGTCATCCTATGGCAGCGGGTATGACGGTTGAAACAAAGAATTTGCACCTGCTTGAACAGAGGCTTACCCAAATAATGGAAACGGTAAACATGGATACTGTTTTTATCCAAAACATCGATATTGATCTGCCATTATCATTAAATGATTTGTCATGGGGTGTTATGCAAGAGATACAAAAGCTTGAGCCATATGGAGTAGGAAATCCCCAACCGCTATTTTACAGTAAAGATGTCTCTGTCAGTGCATATAGAACAGTGGGTAAAACCAACCAGCATCTTCAGTTGCAGTTATTTTCAACCACGAAAAATCAGAAAGCTATTGCATTTGGATTTGGTGGCTTTGTCTCCGAATTAAAAGATAATACACGCATAGACATCGTCTATACGATCCAACCCGATACGTATCGAGGAAATAATCAGTTGCAACTTGATATTAAAGATGTTAAGATTGCCAAGAATTAAGTAAAGACTAAACGGTTTGACAAACCGTTTCCTATAAGGAAAGTCGCGGGAAGAGTCCCGATAGAGTATCGGGAGGTAGAACCTGACGGGTATGCCCGTAATAGCTGTACAAGAAAAAAATAAGGTGGTACCGTGAGTAATCTCACCCTTTTTAAGAGGTGAGATTTTTTATGCAATTTTAGGAAGATAATAATGAGAATAATCCCAACATCCATGGCAACTCAGCATCCCGATAATGCTTTCAAGCCGTATTGGAATAGTAGGCCGTTTGTATCAACAGCAGCCGAAATAAAAGAATGTTACTCTTGTTTTTCAGAGCTAGGGATAGATGAATATAACTGGGATTGGGAAGGAAAATTTGTCGATGAAGCAGTTGTAGATAGACTCTTACATACATATTTTTCCTACTTCAAAAAAAATCCTCTTGGTGAAAAAAAGTTTCTTACGTTCCGTATCCCAAACCCAAGACTTGAAAAACAATTTAGACTTGCGCGAGCTTTCATGGTAGCGATTACAAATAGTCAGCTTATGAGCTCCCTTGGATTTTCCTCCCATCCGATTTTTGAAGCAATTCTTCCTTTGACTGAAACAGCGAAGGAAATTGTAGAAATTCAACAGGCTTTTCGCGAACTTGTACGGATTGATCACAAACTCCTTCATATGGAGGATTCAATTCAACATATGGAAATGATCCCATTATTTGAGCAGGTAGGAAAAATTATTGAGTCTGGTCAAATAGTGAGAAAATACATAAAAATGCATCTTAAGTTGTTTGGAAATAAACCTTCGTATATTCGGCCATATTGTGCAAGGAGTGATCCAGCACTTAATTCAGGCCTTGTTCCAACGATATTGGCTATTAAAGTTGCCTTGTCTGACTATGAAAGAATTGAGAAAGAATTTGAACTTCGATTGTACCCGATGCTTGGTACCGGCTCTCTCCCATTTCGCGGAGGAGTTTCTCCAGAATATATCAGCCAATCAGTACATGAATACCAAGGAGTCCGAACACTCACTCTTCAGAGTGCATTTCGATACGATTATCCTAAAGCGCATGTGAAAGAAGCGGTTGAGTATCTTTCCAGAGAGTTACCTCGAAAAAAAGCAATGAATATTTCCAAAAAAATACGAGAAACCATCATTAACTGTATTCCATATTTTGAAGACCCGTATAGAGACTCAGTAGAAAAACTCGCTCCGTTTATTAATCAGATGAGCAAAGAGTTTCCCAAAAGAAGAGAAAGATTGCAGCATATTGGGTTATTTGGGTATTCTCGGGGTATTGGAAATGTTCGACTTCCAAGGGCAATTCCATTTACTGGATCGTTGTATTCCCTCGGATTGCCACCAGAAATAATTGGAACAGGACGAGGTATTAAACAAGCAAAGGCTGACGGATTGTGGGAACAAATTGCTCCCGTATATATTAATATGAAATCTGATATGGTCAGAGCTGGATACTTTCTTAACAAAGAAAATGTCTTGCGGTTAGGCAAAAAATTGTCAGGGTGGTATGATGTCATGGATGATATTTCAGAAATAGAGAAAGAGTTTGGTATAGAACTCGGACCTAAAGATTCTCATCACGTGAAACACCACGAACTGACTCAAAAAACCCTGGAAAATGTTTTAGAAAATAAAAAGGTAACCCTATATATAAATGAAACTGGACTATTACGTAAAAGTTTAGGATGACCTATGAATAAACAAGCGATTTCATCCCGTGCTCAAAATACTCCGGCATCTGCGGTACGTAAACTCGTTCCGCTAGCAGTAGAAGCAAAAAAAAGAGGTATATCCGTCTACCATGTAAATATAGGTCAGCCAGATCTACCAACACCTCCAGAAATACTAAAGCGTATACGAGAATTTAGCGGAAAAACCTTAGAATACGCTCCTTCACAAGGATTAAAGGAAACGATAGAAGGATGGAGTGAGTTTTACAGGAAAAAACAATTTCCATTTGAAGAGAAAGATATTATTGTAACTAGTGGGGGATCAGAAGGATTGGTTTTTTCATTTTTTGCAATTTGTGATCCGGGAGATGAGTTGATTGTTTTTGAGCCATTCTATACAAGTTACTCAATAGCAGCGGCGATGGGTAACATTACTTTAAAAGCCGTAGAAACCAAAGCTGAAAATGGATTCCACTTACCTGAGCGGTCAGCCATTGAAGGTAAAATTACCCGCAAAACACGAGGTATTATTGTCTGTAATCCAAATAACCCTACGGGTACCGTATACACTCATGCTGAGGTGCAAATGCTTGCAGATATTGCTATTAAACACAATCTGTACCTGATATCAGATGAGACATATCAGGAAATAGTATTTGACGGTAAACACGTTTTGCCCTTCGCATCGTTTAAAAAGCTTTTGCCAAAACTTATTATCTGTGATAGTGTTTCGAAACGATTTAATGCTTGCGGTGCAAGAGTGGGGTGTATAGCAAGTAAAAATGAAGAACTCATGAGTGCACTACTTCGCTTTGCACAATCAAGATTATCTGTAGCTACGATTGATCAGTATGCAGTGGTACCTATGCTCCACAACCATTCTGTATACGTAGATTCTGTTAGAAAGACCTATGAAGCGCGCAGAAATACAGTGTTACAAGCGCTTGCAAACATTGATTCAATTTCTTTTGTTAAACCAGAGGGAGCATTTTATATTATTCCGAAACTTCCGATAACTGATAGTGATGACTTTGCGGCATATCTTTTAAATGAATTTAGCGATAAGAAGCAAACCGTTATGATAGCTCCAGCCACAGGTTTTTACATAACTCGCGGCCTGGGAAAAACGGAAGTTCGTATCGCGTATGTCTTGGAAGATAAGAAATTAGAAAGAGCCATAGAGTTGTTGGGACTTGCATTATTAAAATATAAAAAGAAAGCGAAAAATTCTTATGATTAATAGAGTTTTAGTAAAAGACACTGTAAGTAAAGTTGGTGAAAAAGTTTCATTGTACGGTTGGGTGAATACACGTCGTGATCATGGTAAGATTGCGTTTATAGATTTGCGTGACAGAACTGGACTTCTCCAGTGCGTCTTTGTGAGTGGACTTGAAGAAAAAATACGAAGTGAAGACGTAGTTCATCTTAGCGGTATAGTCCAACAAAGACCTGTCAAACTGATTAACCCCAAGCTTGAAACAGGAACTGTTGAGCTGCTTTGCGAGTCTATCGAAGTATTGTCACATTCGCAAGATCTCCCATTTCCTATAGACACCGATGGGTATGAAATTAATGAAGATGTAAGATTATCATATCGCTATTTAGATATGAGAAGGGCGCGAATTACGAAAAATATTCGTGTGCGTTCGCAATTTGTGCAAAAAATACGAGAGTATTTATTTAAGGAACATTTCGTCGAAATAGAAACACCGCTTTTAACCAAATCAACGCCGGAAGGATCAAGGGATTTTCTCGTACCCTCGAGACTTCAGAAGGGTAATTTTTACGCACTTCCACAGTCGCCACAACAGTATAAACAACTTCTTATGGTTGCAGGATTTGAGCGATATTTTCAAATAGCTCGCTGTATACGTGATGAAGATTTACGCGCAGATCGTGGATTTGAGCATACTCAAATCGATATTGAGATGAGTTTTGTAGAGCGAGACGATGTAATGCGTATACTTGAAGGGATGATTATTACAGTGTTTGAAGGACTTGGTCATAAGATAAAGCAGAAGCCGTTTCCAGTTTTTACTTACAAGGAGGCGATGGACAAATTTGGAGCTGATAAATTTGATTTGAGATCAGATGAGGATAAAAAAAATAATATTCATGCATTTGCCTGGGTAGTTGATTTTCCCTTTTTTGAAAAAGATTCAGAGGGGAAGTGGACATTTACTCATAATCCATTTTCTAGTCCTAAACCTGAGTTTGTAGCTCAGCTTCTTTCAAAAAAAAATATAGAAGGAATACTTACTAGTCAGTACGATCTTGTCTGTAATGGTTTTGAAGTGGGGGGAGGAAGTATACGGGCGAATAACCCCGATGTGCTTCAAACTGTTTTTGAAATAATGGGCCATACAAAGGAGAACATTGAAGAACAGTTCGGACATATATTGAAAGCGTTTTCCTTTGGTGCCCCTCCTCACGGGGGATGTGCTTTTGGGGTAGAACGTCTTACAATGATACTAACAAATGAACAGTATCTAAGAGAAGTTATAGCATTTCCTATGTCGGCAGGAGGAAAAACTGCCGTTATGGATGCCCCAGCATCGGTAAGTGATGAGCAACTGAAAGAGCTGGGTTTGATTCTTCGACCCAAATAAATATTAAGGATGAAAAAAGCAAACGAAAAGCCCAAGAATAAGT
Source organism: uncultured Gammaproteobacteria bacterium (assembly GCA_964649915.1). Classification (GTDB taxonomy): domain Bacteria; phylum Patescibacteriota; class Microgenomatia; order 2-02-FULL-39-11; family 2-02-FULL-39-11; genus CAZYQZ01. The sequence continues at coordinate 7,620 of CAZYQZ010000021.1, forward strand.
ATTTTTACGATCTTGCCCAAAGAACAAATAGATTCATAAGGATGTATGGGCGAAGGGTCGTTCAAATTACATTGATAAGTCTTTTACTCACTCTTATCCCCTCAATATCTAAGCCAGAACCAGCACCACCCAAAGAACCACAAAAGAAGGCGTTTCAATCCATAGACATCTCCACTCCTCCACAGATTGCATACAATTTTTCATCCCAGTATCCCGAAAATCTTACATCAGAAGGTGTTACAGTTCTTGATGTTAATTCGGGTTTAACGTTGTACAAAAAAAATTCAGATGTTCGTTTTTCTCCTGCGTCAACAACGAAGATCATGACAGCCCTAGTTGCTATGGATTATTTTAAAGCCGATGATATTTTAATCGTAAAAACGGTTGACAATTCGGGGAGTAAAATGGGGCTAGTTCGCGGAGAAAAACTTACTTTTGAATCTCTTTTATACGGTATTCTTGTTCAATCGGCAAATGACGCAGCGGTAGTTGTAGCAGAAAATTACGAAGGGGGAACAGAGAATTTTGTTGATGCAATGAATAAAAAAGCTGAAGAACTTCATCTTGTAAATACTCATTTTACGAATCCAGTTGGGTACGATGACGTGAATCACTACACAACACCATCAGATTTAGGAAGAATCACAATTGCAGCACTTCGAAATCACGATATTTCAAAAATTGTGGGAATTCGAGCAATTACTGTATCAGATATTAATTATGTATACTTTCATGACCTGAAAAATGTAAACCAACTGTTAGGGAAAATTGCTGGAGTTGCTGGAGTAAAGACTGGCTATACGGAAAATGCTGCCGAGTGTCTTGTTACCTTGGTAAAACGGGATGATCATGAAATTGTTACGATTGTACTGCGTAGTCAAGATAGGTTTGCCGAGACATCGCAGCTTATTTCTTGGGTCTTCTCATATCATAAATGGATACCTCTGGAGGAATATAAGAAACTTATTCAAGCCAATCCACGCTGATAGCGGGTACATACCCGGCAAAATTATTGTCTCCCTCAAAAACAAAGATAGGTTCAAGATAGTTTTCAGAAAGTCCACTATCATAATAGGCAAGATAAATCTTGCGGACAATAATAGGTTTATTTTTTTGATTTTCTCCAAGCTGTGCAATAACGCCATTTCCTGAATTGAACTCTTCCCATGCTTGTGTAGCAGTGCGAAGGGGATATGTTCCGAAGTTATCGAAAGAAATTGGCCAGAAAAAGTACGAAATCTTAAGATATTTTTTCATCATATCGGAAGATGAGGAAGTAAGAGCGTACGTATAACTTTTTGAGAAACCTGGGGGAAGTAGCGCGTATCCATCTACGTTATTTCGAAATAGATCAATCCGGGAACTATTAGCGTTTACTCGCTTTGTGACAGGGTTAAAAGACTTTGTGGAACTTTCATACAACAGATATGTCACGTTTGCCTGGTCATTAAAAAATATCGGGTCAATTTGACCTGAACTGAAACTCTGTAACTGACCAATAATTTGATCTGCATTATCTGTAACTGTCTTTTGAAATATTTCCTGATTAGTAGAATAATTATACGTATATTGGAAATTGAGATTTACAATATCAAGGTCAAGAACCCGATCGGTTTCTGAGTCTGTAAATCTGTATTGAGTAGAAGTAAGTACTTGTGGATCAGCGGTAAAATTAAATTTTTTTGCAACTTCACGCGCCTTTTGAGGAGCAAGAAGAGAAGGGAGTTTTTTGGGCATAAAATATACTTTTGCTGCCATCGTTGCATCTGGTGGTTTTCCCTCAATAGTTTGAAGGACGAAAGAATATCCTGAAGAAGTCACCATCGTGTTTGGAAACTTTGGATTTGGTAGTTTCCCAAAAAGCATATTTGGTGGAGGAGTTTTTCTAGGATGGGTTGCTTTATAATAATTTACAAATACTGCAAAAAGAATCCTGAGAAAGATAAGAAGGGCAACCACTCCGATAATCCAGAAAATTAATTTTCTGGACATCACAGATATTTCAGTGAGCGTTGCCATTACAATTGAGTATAGTAATTTGCTGTGATAGAATCAACCGATACATGATTAATACCGTTCGAACTCGCATCGCACCATCACCGACTGGAGAAGATCTTCATATTGGTAACGTATATACAGCACTCATTAACTTTGTGTTCGCGAAGAAACATGCGGGGAAGTTTATTATTCGGATAGAAGATACAGATCGCACACGGTTAGTACCTCACGCTGAAGAAAAAATTCTATCATCCCTTGAATGGTTTGGTATTATTGCCGATGAAAGTCCTAAAATTGGAGGACAGTATGCCCCGTACAGACAATCAGAAAGATTATCTTTGTATAAAGAATATGCGAATAAACTTGTAGCAAACGGGCACGCATACTACTGTTTTTGTTCTCCAGAGCGATTAGAGAGTATGCGAAAAGAACAACAGGGAAAGGGCTTACCACCAATGTATGATGGGTTATGTAAAACCTTGGAAGCCAAAGTAGTTGCGCAGAAGCTTAAAAAAGAGAAATATGTTATACGTTTGAATGTTCCGGATGATGGAACAACTGAGTTTACTGATCTGGTTCGTGGTGTTATCTCCTTTGAGAATAAGCTAATCGACGATCAGGTGATTCTTAAATCTGACGGATATCCCACATATCATTTAGGTGTTGTAGTTGATGACCACCTTATGAATATATCTCATGTTATACGCGCGGAAGAATGGATCTCATCAACCCCAAAGCATATTTTGCTATATAAATTTTTTGGATGGGAATTACCGGTATTTGCGCATGGTCCAATACTGCGAAATCCTGATAAATCTAAACTCTCCAAAAGGAAGAATCCTGTGTGGGTTTCTTGGTATAAAGAGCAGGGATATTTAGCAGAAGCTATTATTAACTACCTTGCACTTATGGGATGGTCGATGCCAGATGGGCGTGAAATATTCTCACTTGATGAGATGATTTCTCAGTTTCGCCTTGAAGATGTAAGACCGGTAGGTCCAGCGTTTGATTTGAAAAAGTTGGAATGGATGTGTGGGGAATATATAAGAAAAATAGAACAAAAAAAACTCAAAAAATATATTTTGGATTTCTATTCAGACAAAAAATTATCGCAGCAGCTTGTTGAAAAGTCTATACCACTGATACAGGAGCGTATTAAGAAACTATCAGAGTATTACCCCATGTGTGAATTCCTTTTTTCTCGACCATCTACCTATGAAATAGATCTTTCAGATAGGAAAGTATGGTTTTCAAATTTGATTCCAGAATTACTTCATTTGGAGAGATGGGAATCAATGGAGATTGGTAAAGTCATGCAACAGCTTGTGGTGGATAAAAAGTATAAAAGTTCAGATTTTTTTATGGCAATACGAATAGGAATTACTGGAAAGAAAATTTCTCCGCCGTTAAATGACGCGATGCAACTTCTTGGGAAAGATGAGGTCTTACAGAGATTAAAGGGTTTAGCGTAACATGGATCTTCTCGTATCCACAACAAATCAGGGGAAGATTCTAGAATTTAAGAAGATTTTCTCAGATTTAAAAATAAAGATTATTTCAATACGCGACATCGGTTTCACAGCAGAAGTGCCTGAAACGGGAGCAACATTCGAGGAAAACGCTATTATGAAAGCTCAATTTGTTGGAGATAAAACAAGAAGAGT
>CAZYQZ010000022.1:0-10956 GCA_964649915.1 uncultured Gammaproteobacteria bacterium
TTTCTCATGGAGGGGCAGTAAGTATTGGACTTGTGGGCGCAAGTCTTATAAGTGTGGAAAAAGGATTATTGGAAAAAGCAGAATATGTGCGTATTGTCAGTTCTATAAAAAGTCTTGGACTTCCAGTGGATGCGCATGGACTAGATAAAACGTTAGTAAAAAAAGCAATCGTTATGGATAAGAAATCAGGAACATTTGTATTGATTAAAAAAATAGGGAAACTTACGGTTGAACCGTCAGTTGATGTAGCTATAGTTGAGAAAGCGCTTAAGGTACTTCTATGAAACATATCCTTGTTATTCATGGTCCTAACTTAAATATGCTTGGAAAACGAGATCAAAAGCACTATGGAGCAAGTACTCTTGCTCATTTGAACGATCAGATATCAAAATGTGCTGTACAGCTTGGGGTAAAAGCTTCCTTTTATCAATCAAATCATGAGGGAGATCTCATAGATTTTATTCAAGCGAAGTCTTCATCTGCAAACGGAATTCTTATTAATCCCGGAGCGCTTACTCATTATGGATATGCCTTGCGAGATGCGCTTGTCGATTGTGGACTTCCTATTGTTGAAGTTCATCTTTCGGACATACTACATCGTGAACCATTCCGAAAAATTGACGTTCTGGAGGGAATAGTTATTGAAAGAATTGTAGGACTGAAAGAACAAAGTTATGTGAGGGGATTAGAAAGATTAGTGGGACATATAACTACGTTACATTAATCTATTAACACTATGAATATTACCATTCGACAATCAAAAATTGCAGGCACGATAAGTGCTCCACCCTCTAAGAGCTACACTCATCGTGCAGTAATTACCGCAACACTTGCTCAGGGTACAAGTAAGATTACGGGATATTTGCAATCAGATGATACCGACAGGACTCTTGTCGCATGTGAACAACTTGGAGCAACGATTCATATCAATGGACCAATCCTTACAATTACAGGAACAAATGGCTTCCAAGATACTACGCGAGGTCCCAAACATATTTCTTTGGACTTAGGAAATTCTGGTACCTCTGCTCGTTTCATAACGGCTCTTGCTTCTATCTCTACACATGAAGTAACAATAGATGGAAGTAAGAGACTCCAAGAGCGTCCTATGGAAGATCTGATTAGGGTATTAAATGAACAAGGAATACGAATTCAGTCACTTAAAAGGACAGGTCATCTACCACTTCATGTTTCTGGAGGAATTCTGAGGGGCGGAATATGCACTTTTTCGTCCGTTGTAAGTTCACAGTTTTTGAGTGCGTTTCTTCTTATTTCACCCTATGCGAAAGGGGGGCTCATTATTCAATTTGAAAATCTACGATCGCGTCCATATGTTGATATTACACTTGCAGTAATGAAACATTTTGGGGCAGATATACAAACTGTCGGTTCCAGCATCACCGTAGGTCATACACCACCATACCAGAATCGAGACTATTCCATTGAAGGAGATTATTCATCCGTCTCTTATTTTTTTGCCGCTGCTGCAATTACTGGAGGACGAATATGTATTACTGGCCTAAATCCCGAATCTGCGCAAGGAGATCGATATTTCTTATCAATTTTGCAAAAGATGGGGTGCTCCTATGCAGGTACTAGCAAGGGTATAATTGTTTCTGGAAAAGCGACCAAGCCATTAGATATCGATATGGGTAATTATCCTGATATCGTCCCAAGTCTTGCGATTGTGTGTGCGTCAGTTGCGGGACGTTCAGTTATTCGAAATATTGCTCACCTTCGACATAAAGAATCTGACCGAATTACAGCTCTTGCCCAAGAATTGGTAAAGATGGGTGTTTCAATATCCGAAAGTGAAGACTCACTTACCATTGTTGGATCAACAAACCTTAAAGGTGCGAGGATTAAAACGTATAATGATCATAGAATAGCAATGAGCTTTGCGATTCTTGGACTTATTACAGATGGGGAAACAACTATTCAAGATGCCCACGTTGTCGCCAAATCTTACCCTGATTTTTGGAAAGATTTCCAGACCGTTGGAGGAATGTATCAAACACTATGAATATTATTCTTATCGGAATGCGCGGAAGTGGTAAAACAACAATTGGAAGACTACTTGCTAAAAGGTTAAATAAACCGTTTATCGAAATGGACGAGCAGATTGAGCACGCCCAGAATATGTCTATCGCCACAATTGTAAATGTAAACGGCTGGAAGTACTTTCGCAAACTCGAGTCTGAACTTGTAGCCACCTTAAAAAACACTGATCATACTGTGATTGCAACAGGTGGTGGGGTCGTTGAGGATGAAGAAAATATGACTATATTAAAGAGTAAAGGTTTTATTATTTATCTCATCGCTCCGGTGAAGACTTTAGTGAAACGAATTGGCCAGGATGATAAACGTCCATATTTAACACAAGCAAAATCTATTGAGGAAGACCTAAAAAAAACGTATAAAAAAAGAGAGAAGCTGTATAAAAGCGTGAGTGATATTTCGATTGATAGCAGTGTAAACAATATTACGAAAACAATAGATACTCTCGTGGAAGTTCTCGCCCAAAGGGAGGTTCTATGATTGATACCAAAACAAAGCTATGTTGCGTCATCGGGCATCCTATACAGCAGTCAATCTCACCAGTTGTGCATAATACTTTATACGCACGCCACGGGTTAAATTTCGTGTTTCTTGCATTTGATATTACCAATGTGAAGAGTGTTCTTTTAGGATTAAAACACATGAATGTATCAGGTATTTCAGTGACGATTCCCCATAAACAAATAGTCGGACAATACCTTGATGAAATTGATGATGTTGCTAAAGAAATTGGTGCAATTAATACCATCGTTCATAGAAATGGAAAATATGTTGGTACTAATACGGACTGGATTGGAGCGGTAAGCGCTCTAAAGGAAAAAACACCTATTACAGGAAAACGTATCGCGCTTCTTGGAGCAGGGGGGGCAGCTCGGGCTGTTTCCTATGCACTGAAAAGGGAGAATGCACAAATCTATGTTTTTAATAGAACGAAGGATACAGCTTTGAAACTTGTAGATGATTTTCATCTTGATGGGGCTTATACACTAAAAGATTCACAGAGTATTCGTGAGTGCGATATTATTATTAACACGACATCGGTTGGAATGATCCCAAATAGTGAGGTGTGTCCAATATCAACTGAGGCTATAACAAATAATCACGTTGTATTTGATATTATAAATATTCCTAAGAAGACTAAGCTGTTACAAATGGCTATAGAAAAGGGTGCAACAGTAGTCTACGGACATAGAATGCTTCTCTATGGTTCGGCAAAACAGTTTGAACTCTTTACGAATGTAAAACCTGACTTTTTGGTTATGGAAAAAACGTTACAAACCCTTTTTGAGAAAGGCTGACATATGCTACGATTTTTAACAGCGGGTGAATCACATGGACCAGCAGAAGTTGCAATTCTAGAGGGAATTCCAGCCGGACTTTCCTTATCAGGAAAAATGATTCAAATGGAACTTGAAAAACGACGCTTTGGGGCAGGACGTGGCGGGAGAGCAAAAATAGAAACAGACGTCGTTGAGATTCTTTCTGGTGTACGCTTTGGAAAAACTCTCGGAAGTCCTATCGCGCTTATTGTTCGAAATAATGACTTTAAAAACTGGGAAGGGAAGATGGATGTTGAAAATATTGAGGATATCAAGAGGACCGCAATTCCTGTTCACAATCCAAGACCCGGACATGCGGATCTTGCGGGAGTACAAAAATATGCATTTACAGATATACGAAATGTCCTTGAACGTGCATCAGCCAGAGAAACTGTGATGCGAGTAGCAGTTGGAGCAATATGTAAGACTTTACTTTCGGAATTTGGAATATCAATTGCAAGTCACACAGTCCAAATTGGAAACGTATTCCTTAAAGAAAAATCCTACACATTTCAAGAAATCGAGAATGTCTACGTAACTGACCCCGATACACGATGCATCGATAAACAAACAGGTGAGGAGATGGCGCGAAGAGTTCTTGATGCCAGAATTAAGAAGGATACACTAGGTGGGGTAATTGAAATTTATGCTATCGGAGTTCCACCCGGACTTGGGAGCCATGTCCATTTTGACAGAAAGCTTGACGGTCTCCTTTCCGGAGCACTTATGTCAATCCCTTCAGTAAAAGCAGTAGAGATTGGTGAGGGGATTGAAAATAGTGGAAAATTCGGCTCTCTCGTCCATGATGAAATTGGTTTTAAAGATGACAAGTATGTCAGAAAAACAAATCGTGCAGGAGGAATTGAGGGCGGAATATCAAATGGTCAACCAATTATTTGCCGTGTCTATCACAAACCTATCTCTACCTTAAATCAACCACTTGAAACTATAAATATAGCGACAAAAGAGAAGACTCAAGCGCTTATTGAGAGGTCCGATGTATGTGTGGTCCCCAGAGCTGGAGTAATTTCAGAGTCTATGATAGCATACGTCCTAAGCGTCGCACTTCTGGAAAAATTTGGAAGTGACAGTGTAACTGAAGTGAAAAGAAACTTTATCAATTACATGAAAACCATATGAATAAAAAGGGGACATTTAAACTAAAATCTGGACTCGCACAAATGCTCAAAGGCGGAGTCATTATGGATGTCATAAATAGCGAGCAGGCAAGACTTGCCGAATACTCAGGCGCTATTTCCGTCATGGCACTTGAGCGAGTTCCATCAGATATTAGAAAAGCTGGAGGGGTAGCACGCATGGCCGATCCTACGAAAATAAAGGAAATACAAAAAGTCGTAACTATTCCTCTTATGGCGAAGTGTCGAATCGGACACTTTGTTGAAGCACAGCTTCTGGAGGCTCTCGGAGTAGATTTTATTGACGAAAGCGAGGTCCTTACCCCTGCAGATACAGAGTTTCATATTGATAAGACCAAGTTTTCCGTACCGTTTGTGTGTGGTGCAAGAAATCTGGGCGAGGCACTTCGAAGGATACATGAGGGGGCAGCGATGATCCGCACGAAAGGCGAGGCAGGAAGTGGCAATATCGTTGAAGCCGTACGTCATATTCGCGCAGTAAAAAGGGAAATTGACCAACTGGTCCAGGTGAAAGGTGATACAGAGAAGTTACGCGTCTTTGCGAAAGAATATAGGGTGCCCCTTGAGCTTGTCAGCCAAGTTGCAGATCTGGGAAGACTTCCTGTTGTAAATTTTGCAGCTGGGGGTATTGCAACACCCGCAGATGCCGCTCTTTGCATGCAGTTGGGTGTTGATGGTGTATTTGTAGGTTCGGGGATATTTAAAAGCACTAATCCCCAAAAACGAGCAAAGGCTATCGTTGATAGCGTGTCATTTTTTACAGATGCGAAAAAAATAGTCGCAGCAAGTGAAAACTTGGGTGATGCGATGCCCGGACAAGAGATAGAGAAATTAGAGGTAAAATTATCAGAACGTGGCACATGATTACACTTGGTGTTTTAGCCTATCAAGGGGATGTAATTGAGCATATAGAAGCTACACAAAACGCAGCAAAAAATCTCGAAATTGAGGTACACGTTCGTAGTGTGCGTACGAAACAAGATTTGAAGGATATAACCGCGCTTATTATTCCAGGCGGAGAAAGCACTGTTTTATATAAGCTATCTCTATTAAACGGAACCTTTGATGATATCAGAAAGATACACGCAATTTTTGGAACATGTGCGGGAGCAATTATGCTTGCAAAAAATGTCATTCATAGAGCAGAGGATCAGAGAACTCTGTCGCTCATGGATATCACGGTTGATCGAAATGCGTATGGAAGACAAGTGGAATCCTTTGAATCTGGCATTGACACTAAATTAGGAACATTTGAAGGAATATTTATTCGTGCACCTAAGATAAAGAAGGTCGGAAGAAAAGTAACTGTTTTAGGAAGACTGGAAAAAGATATCGTACTGTGTGAGCAACAGTCAAAAAACCACTACTATCTTGCGGCAAGCTTTCACCCAGAACTCGTTACAACCAAGATCCATGAATATTTTTTACAAAAAATAACTCACAATGTCAGCTAACCACTCAGTACTGGCATCAACCGGAGATACAAAAGATCTCGCGCAGTTATCAGACCGTATTAAGGGGACAAGCGTTTCGGTTATTAAAGAAATGATGTACCTCGCTGCCCAGGAAAGCGCAAAAGGGAGAGAGATCGTCTCACTGGGAGTTGGGTTACCTTTTTATCCTGCTCCAAAAAAGATTCATACACATGTGCATCATATTTTGGATTCTAAGTCCGATATTGATAAATATACACTCCTGACAGGATTACCAAAACTACGAGAGTTGTTTGCACAGCGCGCAACACAAGAACTTGGATTTGGTGTATCGCCTGATGAAATTCTGGTTACTCCAGGAAGCATGGCGGGTCTTTTATATTCCATGCTTACTCTTATTAATAGAGGTGATGAAGTCATTATCCCATCACCGTATTTTTCTTCTTATGGTGAACAGGTTGCTCTTGCACAAGGGAAAATTATCCCTGTTCCCATGATTAAAGATTCTACGCATGGTTTTCGTCTTGATTTGGCAGGCATTAAGAATGTACTCTCTGACAAAACAAAAGCGATTATTATCAATAGTCCCAACAATCCAACTGGAGCCGTGTTCTCACGTGAGGATTTAGAGGGTCTAGCCCGTATTTTAAAGGGAAAGAAAATCTACGTCATTACGGATGAAGTATATGATTTTCTCGTGTATGACAATCTGGAAATGTTCAACATTGCGACAATCAAGCAGCTTTGGCCCTATGTTATACGTTGCTGTTCGCTTTCCAAAAAGTATGGAATGATGGGCTGGAGATTGGGCTTTCTTCAGACAAATAGAGACCTTCTCATGCATATACTGAAAGTTCATGATTCTACGATTGTGTGCGCTCCTCATGTATCACAAGAAGCAGCAATCTGTGCCCTTACAATGCCACAAGGTATCGTGTCCGACCATGTACGCTGGCTAGATGAAAATAGAAAAGCGATAATAGAAAGACTGAATGGTCTTGCCGATTTATTTTCCTTTGCGATTCCCAAAGGGGCATACTATATTTTTCCAAAATATACACTTCCAATGAAAAGTATTGATATGGCAAAAAAACTACTATATGAAGCAGGCGTAGTGACCGTACCAGGAATTGGTTTCGGAAAGGGTGGAGAATATCATTTGAGATTATCGTATGGATCATCCATAACTGATATTCATAACGCCTTTGATAGAATAGAACACTGGTGGAAATCTAGAAAATAATGCCGTAGTATTTGACTATGGAAGAAAAACTTCAACAACTTAAAGATAACGCAATTACTGCTATACGCAGTACTAAGACTACAAGTCAGGTAACTGAAGTTTTTTTGGAATACTTTGGGAAAAGTGGTTCGTTTACTCAAGCCGCTAAAGATATACAACAAATCCCCAAAGAGCAACGCCCAGTATTTGGCAAACTACTCAACAAGGTAAAAGCGGAAATTGATGAGGCTGTAGCGTTGCAGAAGGCAAAAATAAATACCTCCTCTCTCTCAGACTGGATTGATGTAACAGCCCCCCCAAAGCCTCCAATGCAGGGACACTTACATATTGTTTCTCAAGCAATAGAAGAGATTACAGGTATATTTGAAAAAATTGGATTTACTCGCGTAAGGTATCCAGAAATAGAGTGGGAATGGTACGCATTTGAAGGATTAAATATGCCTAAAAATCATCCAGCACGAGATGATTTTGAAACATTTTTCATTGATTCTCCACCATCAGATATATATGGAAAAGTTGTTCTTTCTCCTCATACCTCATCCGGCCAGGTACGAGAAATGGAAAGACTATCTCATACACCACCCATCCGAATGATAAATATAGCCAAGTGCTATCGTCCCAACTGGGACGTTTCCCATGTTCCCATGTTTCACCAGTTTGAGGGTCTTGTTGTTGATACAGGGATTAATATTACTCATTTGAAAGGTACTATGGATTATTTTGCTAAACAGTTTTTTGGACCAGAACGAAAAACTCGTCTTCGTCCATTTCATTTTCAGTTCACTGAACCGTCTTTTGAGGTTGATATTACCTGTGGTGTGTGTAAAGGTGAGGGAGTGATTGAGGGCGGTGTAAAATGTCGATTCTGCAAAGAGGGATGGCTTGAACTCGGAGGATCTGGTATGGTCCACCCAAATGTTCTGAGAGCCGGAAAAATTGATCCGGAGAAATACACTGGGTTTGCTTTCGGATGGGGAATTGAGCGAACGTATATGATGAAATCAGGAACACAACTTGACGACATGCGACTTCTTTACAGTAACGATATTCGTTTTTTGGAGCAATTTTAATATGAATATTTTACTCCCACATTCTTGGCTTATTGAACATCTGGACACCAATGCAACACCTTCCGAGATGAAAGAATTTCTCTCTCTGTGTGGCCCGTCAGTTGAGCGTATGGAAAAAGTACATGATGATGTTGTCTATGAAATCGAGGTCACTTCAAACAGAGTGGATATGGCTTCAGTTATCGGCATTGCGAGGGAAGCAGCGGCAATATTACCTCGTTTTGGGAAACGTGCGACTACGAAAAAAATATCAATTCCGCAGATTCAGCCACCACAAGATATTCTTCCTTTAGAGATTGTCGACCCAGACCATCTGTGTGACAGGTTACTCGCGATAGTATTTGATAACATGCAGGTTGCTCCCGCACCTGAATATATGAAAGATCGATTAGAAAAGTCTGGAGTCCGGTCACTCAATACCCTTATTGATATCACGAACTACGTTATGCTTGAACTGGGACATCCATGTCATGTATTTGATTACGATAGAATAAAAACTGCCAAACTCATTCTCCGCAAAGCAAAAAAAGGAGAAAAACTTATAACTCTTGATAGAAAAACGTGTGAACTCACACCCGAAGATGTCGTAATCGATGATGGGACAGGCAGAATTATCGATCTACCGGGAATCATGGGAACTGAAAATAGCGTGGTAACAAGTGAGACGAGACGAGCTGTACTGTTTATTGAATCCAATAATCCAAGTGCAATCAGAAAAACCTCTATGAGGCTCGGACTTCGAACTCTTGCTGCAACAATGAATGAAAAACATCCAGACCCAGAAGGCGCTAAGACTACTATTTTAAGAGCATGCGAACTTTTTCAGAAACATGCACACGCATCTGTAAAAAGCACGCTTATTGACCTTTATCCTGGAAAAACTGCTATCACGCCTATTTCTACAACTGTACAGTTTATTAATTCGCGCTTAGGAATTACGCTTGAGTTGTCAGAGATTGTCAGGATACTACAATCTCTTTCTTTTGACGTCACTGTACAAAACGATGTTGTACACGCTACACCACCATCATTTCGTCAATTCGACGTAAAGATCGAGGAAGATATTGTCGAGGAAGTAGCCAGAATTTATGGGTATCACAACTTACCGAGCAGAATTATGGATGGACCTATCCCGGTTGTTGCCCGACCTACAGATTTAATAAAAGAAGAAAAAATTAAAAACATTCTGAAATACTGGGGGTATACAGAAACGTACCATTATTCATTCGTATCAAAAGAACTTCTTACAAAAGCAGAACTAAAACCGCAGGACCACTTAAAACTCGCAAATCCACTTACAACAGAGATCGAGTATATGCGAATCAGTTTATTGCCTTCTCTTATTGAAACGACCGTGAAGAATCTTCATGTTAGAGAATCATTACAACTTTTTGAACTTTCGAAGGTGTATGTGCCACAAAAAAATTCTCTCCCCTGCGAAATTTCCGAGTTAGCAGTCGTAAGTACAGATGATTTCTTTCATGTAAAAGGTATTGTTGAAGGAATATTCCAGGAGTTAGGAATTACAGATTTTCATGAAGAAATCTTTACGTTGGCGTTAGTGAAAAATCGAGTCGATTCTCATTTTTATCATCCTCAACAAAGTCTAGTTTTGTTACACAAGAATGAGGTGATTGGGATAATTGGTAAACTTCATCCAACGGTTAAAACACAGTTTAATAGCAAAAAAGATCTTTACATTGCCTCTATTGATCTTTCCCGCCTATTTAAACTGAAACCGACACCCAAAAAGTATACGACTATTCCTCAGTTTCCGGCAGTAATTGAAGATATAACGATAACTCGTCCGGCAAAAAGCTATATCGGACCGATTATTGAAAGTATCTATAAACAAAGTACGCTCGTCTCACACGTTGAAGTTGTTAGTAACTATAAAGAGACGACCACACTTCGCATTAGTTATGTCGATACGACCAAAAATCTTAAAACCGAAGATATTGGAGAAGTTCGCAAAAAAATAGTCGACACACTTTCAAACACCTATCACAGCACTATTAAGATCTGATCCTTTTTTTACGGAGTAGGGGAGGGGGTAGTTTTAGGATCCACTTTTATACCCACTGTGATCGTTGAGTCTCCAGGGTGATCGTTATCATTGTACGCTCTAACTTTTATCTTATGTATTCCAGTATCAAGATTAATTGTTTCGTCAATATTGGAAGAATGATCGATTGTTTTTTTCAGTGAATCGTCACTATAGATTTCTATTTTTTTAACACCTTTTACACTGCTCACTTCAGCACGAATTTCTACATCGTTTGAATCCAATTGTTGATAGTCTGAAGGTTTTTTAATTGAAACGATAACTTGGTTTTCATCAGCTGAGGAAGTATCTTTTGGCACTTTATATTTTTCATCTGCCTGGCTATTCGCCCAGTTATCTATACCTTCTTGAAACCGATTTTTTCCGTCTGTTGAGATAGGATCAGTTTCTTCAAATACATAAAAATCTTTTTCATCATAATTACCAGTTGCGATATCAATGACGCTTGCCTTTTTCTTATTATCTGATTTTGACAATTTAATTTTCTTATAGATTGTAGAAATAGATGTAGGTTCAGTTCCTTTTAAGTAATATTCTTTCCGTTTAGGCATTCCTTCTTTAGGAAGTCCTCCAGCAAACGCATCGATTTCTTTTTCGATTTTTTTCAGCCC
>CAZYQZ010000023.1:0-1920 GCA_964649915.1 uncultured Gammaproteobacteria bacterium
TTCTCTATTAAGAAATATGGCCTTTCGCCTGAGATTTGGAGGCTTCGATCTAGAATCGTTAGGTTGGTGCCAAGTTTTGACAAAATATAGGTTTTTGTTCTAACGTCACCAGAGTCAAATTGGTATTTAGCTGAACAAGCGAAATTAAATGTCTCTTTTGACTGAAAATACCACTCTTCTTGTTTTTGATCCACAGTGTCAATCTGCTTCATGACGTCCTTACGCTCGTTTAGGAGTCTTTTCTCCTCATCATCATAGAATTTCTCCATTTCACCGCCATTAGCGACATTCGCTTTTGATATTCTAAGTCTTGTAAGCTCTGCAAGTGCCTTATCGCAATCATTCATTCGCTTTACGAGGTTTTCTTTGATGCTTCTAATATCTGTTTCTTCTTTGTCGTTCAATTCATTTAAGTGATCTATACACCAGTCGCGGAATTCTTCACTTATTTCAAACTTATCAAGTTCTTGTTTGATCTTGTCCTCAAGATTTTTCAATGTAACACTGCCTTGTGAGCATGCCTTAAAAACTCTTTTGGTGCAATGATAAAACACATAATGCAAAATCTTTGGATTTTTCATCTCCTCAATCAATATGCCGCATTTTGGACATGCATTTGTTAGTTTTCCTCTATGAAATTTGGTTTTACATTCAGGACACAATATTTGCATCTTTTCTTCAGCTGTTATGCTTCCATTACATTCACCGCATTTCAACACATGCTTATATGCAAATACATGCCTGGCCATTCTTGGTTTACCTTTACGTCCTAAAAGCACCTGTAATCTGTCAAATTCATCTAATGTCAACATTGGTTTATGTGTACCAAATACTTCACCTTCACGACGAACCATGAGGCCATAATAGTAACTGTCAGTAAGGATTCTGTACCATCCAGATTTAGCCAATGGTTTGCCACCTAAAGTGCCTCTAGCTCTTGATCTGAATTTCCAAAGATTATTCAATACATTTAACGCCTCCATGGGGGTGTGAGTTCCTGAAAGAATCAGTTTCATGGCATTTTGCAGTAGTGGAAATCGTTCCTCATCAACACCTATTTTCTTTTCTTTAGTTGTTTCATCATAGTAGTTGAAGTATCCAGGCTTGGCGGGGCCGATCCATTTTTTCTTGTTATGGAAAATATAGTGGTTGCCTCTTCTCACATTTTTACTAAGATTCCTTGAATACTGGTTTGCCATTCCAAAATGGATTTGTAAGATGAGGTGATCTGAATCTTGCGTATAACGCTCGCCATCTGTTGATCTTATTTCCTGAAGAACTCCATCTTGTAACAGTTGAAGTAATATTCCGCCTTCTCTTGGATTGCGGCATAGTCTGTCAGGTTTCCATGTGAGAATTGCATTTACCTTACCAGCTTCTATGAGTTCAATCATTTGTGTGAAGTCTGGCCTGTTGTTAGGCTTAAATGCAGATTTTGACTCTGCAAAGATATGAGTAACAGTCAAATTGTCTCGTTCTACTGCTTTTTTACACTCCTCATTCTGCTCGTCAATAGACATCGCCTGTTTCTCTTTTGACTCTGATGACTTCCTTGAATATTGTGCGTAAATTAGTTTCATTTTCTAAATTCTCCTATACATCAATTTTATCGCTATTTGAGGCTAAAAGTCAGCCTTCAAAGCTACAAATAGTCTGGTAATAAATCATTGTCGATTTCATACATCAGCATTGCATTTGCAAGCTTCTGCTGTTCTTCAACCATTGCTCTCAATGTTGGATCGTCGGATAACCAGCCTTGAACTTCATCTAACTTCTGAGTTAATAGTTTTACTCTTTCACTTACCTTCTTATACTCCTGTTCTGTTCTGATAAAGACATATACCTCCTTAGAAGAAGATATAGTAGATGTACTGTTATAGCCTTGATCTTCTTGAATTTTTGCAACTTCCTTTTTCGGAT
>CAZYQZ010000023.1:1930-2758 GCA_964649915.1 uncultured Gammaproteobacteria bacterium
CAACACTGAGTTGAAAATCTTCAACCTTAACATGCTTACCATCAATTGGATCTTCTTTATTAAATATTCGTAGAACTTTATAATCCCCTGGGCCATCCTTTCTCACTAAATTTTTTTCAATGAGTTTCTTCCTAGTTTTGCTGACTGTGGTTTTGTCGCATCCTAAAATTTCAGCTATTTCTCTATCTGTTGCTTGAACAGATTCATATTGCCCCTTATATCTTGTATCCCAACCACTAACAGCCCCATACAAATCAAGAAGCCTATATTCAGCATCACTTAGTCCAAGACTTCTTGCATGAAGATGTCGATTGCGATAAAGTGTCTGTTTGCCGCGTGGATTTACAAGTCTTCGTTCAATAGGTACTTTCATATTCAGTTTTTGGAATTGGTTTATAGATCAATTTGAAGAATTCCAACAATTCAACACCAAGTTCATTGGCTTGTTCATCAGTCAATTGCACGCCATACTTTTTGAAGTAAATTTCTTTGAATTCTTCGATTGCTTTGTTGCTCAGTCTCATCATGTCTACATTGTGTTAGAAATGATGGAACTTAAAGAGCTACAGAAAGTTGGAGATTATTTGTACACCACTATTTGAGGAGATTTTTGTATCTGCGGATTGCCTGCTTTACCATTTCATACTCTGGAATTGCATATCTGTTGCGGTTCTTCTCATATTCCATTCTGTTGGCTGGTGAAGTGGCTGATAATGCAATCTCTGTATATCCTTCACCTTGTAGATTTTGCCAGTACCATTCACGATCTCGCCTAAAGTTACCAGACTTGCGGTTCTTCATTCTGTAATAGTAGTTAAGTAACTTCAT
>CAZYQZ010000023.1:2768-10580 GCA_964649915.1 uncultured Gammaproteobacteria bacterium
TCTTTTCAAACACTTCCTGTACATCCTTTAATGTTGTCATTGGAGATATGACAATTCTCACTTCTGGAAGCTCTGTCTCTTCAGGTGGAGGCGGTGGATCAGTAGGTGCTACTTCTATTCTTGTATGCTGATATGAAATGTCATGCACTACACCACATACAATAGCAAATTCAATTATTTGCACAAAATATCTTGGCTTTTTGAATTGTCTGCATAGTGCCTTTGCATCCTCTTCAAATGTCATAAATGGTAAATTCAGTTCTGTTAGATCATCAGCACCAGACACATCTTTCTCTATCATCTTTGCATCCATATTCATCTTCTTACTCATCCAGTCATAGAACTTCATTAATGGAATCAGATCATTTATTCCATGTTTCTTTCTGTATTCAGGAAGCTGCTTCAGGAACTCTGGTTTATCTACAAGCAATGCCACATCCATATACGCAATGTCATTGGTGCATTTGATGTCTATCTTTAAGTCCAATAAGTCTTTATTGTATGCAATTTTCATTCTCATTTTCTATTTTACTTGATACGGGGCCGTCATCTTACATTGGAGTATTATAACCAATTTGGTTAGTTGCTTCCTAAATGGCACCAAATGCCGGTTAATATCTCAGCTTATAGGAGAAGTTATTATGTGCTGAGGTGTCAGATCAACGGAATAGGAACTCTATACACTCTTATGTTATAAGGCTACTGACTCTTTCAAAGTCTTTTATTAATAGGTAAATCATTCATTTCTATTAGATGAATAGTTTAGTTTAATCAGGAATGATTAAAACTCTTCATATCTGGTATTTTGATGTTCAATTTAGTACAATTAAGCTCAACTAATATGAACGCAGAGCTTGAAGAACTTATTTCTTTACAGGAAGCAGCAAAAATACTTAATGTAAATGCTCAGACACTTAGACGCTGGGATAGAAATGGAACTCTGAAAGCTGTTCGTGTAGGTACTCGAAAAGGTGTCGGTGACAGAAGATACCGCAAGAGTGATATTGAAGCTTATTTATCACGAAACAAAAAATAGGCTCAAAAGAGAATTAAGAAAATTATGGAAAAAATAGATTTCATTAGAACAGGTGAATACCTCAAGGCTACTTTAACAATATTGAAAGAAAAAGGTGGTGAGTATCCAAGTAACGAACTCATAAAAGAATTAGAAAGACGCCTCACGCTCAACGATTACGAGAAGGGATTAAATAACTCAGGACAATATAGATGGCTTACCAGATTAAGGTTCTACTCTATAGGACTTGTCAAAGCTGGCTGGCTAATTAAAAAAAATGGCAAGTGGACTCTCACAGATAAAGCTAAAGATTTTGAGTCAATGACTCCAATTGAGTTATATAACTTTAATAGCAATGCATATGATTCCTGGTATAAAACGCGAGATAAAAACGAAATACTTGATGTCGAAGAAAACGAGACTGATGAGCCAAATATTCTTATGGAAATTAAGCCAGACGATATAACATTCACAAACTTAATCGCTGGTATAGATTCTTGCAAAATTCAAATTCCTCCTTTCCAACGATCTTTTGTTTGGAGTCCTCCAGACATTAGGTATTTACTTGATAGTATTTATAGGGGTTATCCTATCGGGAGCTTTATTTTTTGGAAAACTAGTCGTAAGCTTCCACGAACTCGTAACATAGGCAATTTGCTTTTATCTAATGATGGAATAACAGAAGGCACAGAGATATCCTATGTAATAGATGGACAACAAAGAATTACCTCGTTGTACGCAGCAATCAAAGGTTCGAGGATTGATGAAGAGTCATTTCGCTTCATGTTTGATCTGAGAAAGAAAAAGTTTATTGTAAGTAAAGTCGATGACAGCAAGGAAAATAATCCTCAAGAAGATGCAGAAGAACTTCTTATTTCTGTAGGCTCAATTTTTACTGAAAGCAGAGCAAAGTACAATGAAATAACAAACCTATATCCTCCAGAGTATCAAGGCTTATTACACAATTTATATGACAGATTCATTACTTATAGATTTTCAGTTATTCAAGTAGTTGATCAATCATCATTAGATGATGACAGCAAGGCAGAGAGCGTAAGACAAGTTGTGCGCATGTTCTCAAGGATAAATGAAACTGGACGTAAGCTAACTGTCGTCGCCAAAATGGTAGCTCGCTGTTGGGGTGAAGGTTTTGATCTACGTGAAGCTCTTGATGAGTTCTTTGGCAGAGATAAAAGACTTTTGGCTATTCGTGAAGAGATTTTGTTGCAAGCATTCTCTGTGGTAATCAATTTCAGAAAAAGCCACTCAAGAGATATTCTAGAAACAAACATTCAGAAACTAGAATCTGAATGGGACAAAATTACTGATGCTTTTCTTCTAGCTGTTCAGTTTGTCACCACGAGACTTCATATTAAAAAATTAGATTACTTACCGTTTGATGCAGTTTTAGTTCCGCTTACTTACTTTTTTTATAAAAAACATGAACCAACCAACACAGAGGCTGAGGCTCTAGAGAAATGGTTCTGGAGAGTCTGTCTATCTAACAGATACGATGCAACAGTTGCACCAAAAATTGAGGAAGATTGTGACTACTTTGATGAAATATTAAAAGGTACAGAACCTAAATTCAATTATTTAATCGACTGGGATACTCTTAAAGAAAGACTCATCACTCAACCATATAACCTAAGAAATGCATTTGTTAAAACAGTACTTAGCTTATACTCTTTTATGGAACCTAAAAACTTAACGGATGGAAGTAATATATCTTTAGATGGAGTATTTTCAGGATATTACAAACATAACCTGCATCACATATTTCCACTTAAATATTTACGAGAAAACGAATCAAAAAATAAGGATTTATTCGACAGTATCGTAAATATTATGTTTATTCCAGCAATTACCAATATCAACATTAGTGGAACGGAACCGAGAGTGTATATGGGAGATTTTCAATCTAATAACAATAACCACAAACAAATTCTGATAAATCACCTTATTCCTGATATATCTGAGTCTGGATTATTAGAAAATAATTTTAAGAAATTTCTTGACTACAGAGCTGGCCAAATATTCCAGTCATTTCGCGTTCGTACAGGTATGGCCTCAGCTTCAGAAGAGTTATTTGATACTCAGCCTACAAAACCGATTGATCTTTTAGAAAGTCGTTTGAGAATGTTCCTCCATGAAAAGCTAAAAGAAAATTCAGAGGATTCATATTGGGAGGAATATATTCCTGCAGATATTAAGGAAGTAGTCGATAAAAAAATACAAGATGAGGCTCGCAGACATCCATATAAGTTGGAAGAATTTCTGCGTGATGATGTAAGAATTACATTTTTGGATATTATGGATTACCTAAAAATTATTAACGCAAATTGGAATTTATTTGAATCCTTTTTTGGTAATAAAAACGTATTAGAAGAGCATTTCAAAGCCTTAAAGTACTTCAGAAATCCTGTCAAGCATTCCAGAGATTTATCTATTGTTGACAAGAAACGTGGAGAAGCTTCGGTATTGTGGTTTGAAGAAATCTTAAAGGATAACTAAGAAAATTATGAAAGATATTTTACAGAATTACATTACTTCCGTATCCTCTAAATTCGTTCACGAAGAAACAAGTGAAATGGGTTACAGAACAGACTTCGAGATTCTCCTTAGAAGTATCTTCCAATCAATTAATGTTAAGCGAATAGATCACGATGCAAGAGCAAAAAAAGGCAACAAACCAGATTTTGTTGTTGTAAACAATGATGTTCCGATTCTCTACATTGAAGCAAAAGATATTGGAGTGTCTTTAGATAAAGTTGAAAAGTCAGAACAAATGAGTCGTTACTTCGGTTACGCCAATTTGGTACTGACAGATTACCTTGAATTTCGCTTTTACAGAGATGGTTTAGCTTACGGAGAACCAATAAAAATTGCTGATTATAATAAAATCACTCGCACCATAACTCCATTGCCTAACAATTTTGAATATCTCGCCAAAACCATTTTAGATTTTACACAGTCACACAAAGAACCTATTAAATCAGGAAAGCATTTGGCAAAAATAATGGGCGGTAAAGGACAAAGAATTAGAGACAACATAAGAGAAATATTAAAAACAGAGACAGGAAAAAGTACTGAATTGATGAAGGTTTATGAAACGATTAAACGACTTCTTGTACAAGACTTAGACACCGATTCATTTGCCGATATGTATGCACAGACACTTGTGTATGGATTGTTTGTTGCGAGATTTTATGACACATCTCTAGGTACATTTAATCGTCAAGAAGCACGTGATCTCATTCCAGCATCGAATCCATTCTTAGGACACTTCTTCGATCACATAGCAGGTAGAAATTTTGAAAAAAGGCTGTCATATATTGTTGATGAATTATGTACTGTTTTCTCACATGCAGATGTTGCAAATCTAATGGAACAACACTTCAAAGTTAGTTCTAAAAAAGGAACTGAAAGAGGACAAGATCAAGTAATACATTTTTATGAAGACTTTTTGAAAGAATATGACGATGAGCTTCGCAAGAAGATGGGTGCTTACTACACTCCGCTTCCAGTAGTTCAGTTTATCGTACGTTCAGTAGATCAAATCTTAGTAAAGGATTTTAATCTTCAAGGTGGGCTTGCAGACACATCGAAAACAGCTGATGGTTTGCACAAAGTTCAAATCCTTGATCCAGCAGTTGGTACTGGAACATTTATAAGTGATGTTATCGGAAAAATTTATGCTCGAGTAAAAAGAAATGGACAAGATGGAAGGTGGCCTTCTTATGTTCATCACAATCTTTTGCCACGTTTATTTGGTTTCGAATTAATGATGGCACCTTACACGATAGCTCATTTGAAACTAAGCATGGCACTTAAAGAAACAGGATTTCTTTACTTTAATGAAACTCGAAGTGGAAAAGCACGATTAGGTATTTATCTAACAAACTCGCTCGAGGAAGTAAACAAACAACCTGAATTACTTGCTTTTGACTTTGGTGCTAGCATCGCAGATGAGGCAAAAGAAGCCTCAAAAATTAAAAATGAAAAGCCAATTATGGTGGTAGTAGGAAATCCTCCGTATAGCGTCAGTTCATCAAATAAAGGCGAATGGATTCAAAAATTAACTCAGGAGTATAAGAATAACTTGATAGGCGAAAGAAATATTCAGCCACTTTCAGATGACTACATCAAATTTATTCGCTTCGCGGAACATTTCATTGAAAAGAATAAAAGCGGTGTTGTTGCAATGATAACTAATAACTCTTTCTTAAGTGGCAGTATCCATCGCCAGATGAGGAAACATTTACTTGAAACATTTGATGACATATACATCCTTGATCTTCATGGAAATACAAAGAAAAAAGAGAAAGCACCAGATGGAGGTAAGGATGAGAATGTATTCGATATTCAACAAGGAGTTTCAATAAATATCTTTGTCCGTAAAAACACAGACAAGAAAGACTTAGGAAAAGTATTTCATGCAGACTTATATGGTAAAAGAACTGCAAAATTTGATGTCTTGAATAAAAGCAACCTACGAAATATTAAATGGAACGAACTTCAATACTCTGATCCATACTATTTCTTCGTACCAAAAGATTTCCGACTTGAAGGCGAATATTCTAATGGCTTTAAGATTGACGAAATTTTCAATAATGCTAATGCAGGTACTGCTACAGGTAAAGATTCTGTCTTTGTTCAATTCAACACTAATGAACTTACTCATGCTCTGAATGATAACAATATTCACTTTTCAGAAACAGATTTTAAGGACTATCTTTACAGGCCTTTTGATGCAAGAAAAATTATTTATGATAATTCACTCATTCAAAGATTAAGAACCAATATTATGGATCACATGTGCAATGAAAATATAGCTCTATTAGTAACTTCAAAAAATAGACAACTCAGCACAGGATATGTATTTGCTTCTAAATCGGTTACTGATAGACATGCTTTAGATTCTGCAGCGGATTCTATGTACGTATTTCCATTATTTCTTTATCGCGATGATGGTGCTAAAACATCAAACTTGAATGATGAAATTGTAAATAAATTAGAACAAGTTTCTGGAAGAATCACACCTGAAGAAATATTTGACTATATATATGCAGTGCTTCACTCGCCACTATACAGGACGCGATACAAAGAATTTCTGAAGATAGACTTTCCTCGAATTCCATATCCAAAGGACAAAGAAACATTCGATAAATTATCTCGGATAGGTAAGCAGTTAAAAGAACTTCATTTATTAGAATCTCCGGCTTTGAGTAAATATATTACAACATATCCAATTTCTGGCAGTGACATAGTTGAAATTAAACCTGAATTAAAAGATGGAAAAGTCTTTATAAACAATGAGCAATACTTTGGAGACGTTCCAGAAATAGCCTGGAATTTCTGGATTGGCGGCTATCAACCAGCTCAAAAGTGGCTCAAAGATCGTAAAGGTAGAACCTTAACAGATGATGACATTGAACACTATCAGAAGATAATCCTTTCATTATCGGAAACAGAACGAATCATGAAAGAAATCGATGAATAAAATGCACTATGTATATAAAAAAAATAACAATTCAGAATTTCAGACTATTCAAAAATGATCCAGTATTTGAGATAGATGATGTTAATATTCCAGACTCTGAGAATGAAGGAAGTGGATTGACAGTATTAGTTGGTGAAAACGGATGCGGAAAAACTGCATTATTAGATGCAATCGCCATGCCACTACTGACTTATAAAGCAGAATCAGTTACTCTGAATGACTTCAATGACACAAGTAATAAAGTTACAGTTAACGCTATTTCAGACAAAGATTTCAACGTTTCAGGTACAATGCCAAATGGTACATTCCAAGCAAAAGGATTTCAATTTGTAGCAGGTGTAAGATCAAGAGGAAATAAAGCATATTTATCCTCAATGGTTGTGAATGATCAAAGGTTTCTAAGATCAGACACAAGTAGCAAACCAAATGATGACAGTCCAGACTTAAGAGTTAATGTAAACAATCCATTCAAAGGACAGCGTTTCAACGAGAATGACATTCTCTTCTTAGACAAAAATAGAATATTTCAAACTAGAACTGGAACATATAATCCTACTCGATTTGATAGATTGATGGAGGATTTTAGCCACCAATATATTAAAAAACAAACCTCAATGGAGGATTTGAATAGTAAGCTTTCTGAAATTAATGATGATGTTGAAAATACTTTCCTAGAAAATGCTATTGATAAATTTGAAGAGATAAGCGGAACAAAACTAACATTAAACTTCATCGAAAATTGGCAGCCATTTCTCAAGGCATTCTTCGCTCAAAAAAAAGATAATCATCAACAGATTCCTTTAGGCATGTTAGGTTCTGGTTATGAAATGGTATTTTCATTACTTTACTCTTTCTACTTATCTCAACAAAGCGACAAGCAGCTCATTTGTTTAATCGACGAACCTGAATTACACCTTCATCCTTCATTGCAAGAAGGCTTTGTAAAATTACTATTAGAATTCTCCAAGAAATCACAGATTATTTTAACTACACATTCTCCATTATTGATAAAACATCTCCTCTGCAATGAGAACATAAAAATAAACATACTCATTAAGAATAATGGAAGTGTTGAACTTTCTGAAGTTGAAGATAAATTATTACCTTATGTCTCATCAAGTGAAATTAATTATCTTGCATTTAACTTGCCTACAGAGGAATACCACAATGAACTCTATGAGGAACTGAAATTCTTACATGGTGACGATAAAGGAGTGAAGCAATTCGATATTGACTACTTTCAAGGAGAAAAGAATGAAGTTGCAGCTCATCCATGGAAAACTACACCAAATCA
>CAZYQZ010000024.1:0-10361 GCA_964649915.1 uncultured Gammaproteobacteria bacterium
AATTTTGAACTTGAGATGATTCAGGAAACTGGATACGTCAACGGAATTGAGAATTATTCTAGATACTTTGATGGACGATTGCCCGGCCAGGCGCCATATTCACTCCTTGAATACTTTAAACAAATTGCTGGAGAGGAGTGGCTCCTTATTATAGATGAATCACATATGACGATTCCCCAAATTAGGGGGATGTATAATGGAGATCAATCCCGTAAACAAACACTTATAGACTTTGGGTTTCGACTTCCTGCCGCAATGGATAACCGACCCCTCCAGTTTGCTGAATTTTTACAGCGAATTCCCCAAACAGTGTATGTCTCAGCAACCCCAGCTCCCTGGGAGCTTTCAATGGCAGAAAATACAGTCGTTCAACAGCTTATTCGTCCCACTGGCCTTATCGACCCTCAAATTACCATTCAAAAAACTGAAGGACAGATTGGGGATCTCTTTCAAAGAATTCAGGAACGGGTAACAGCTCACGAGCGTGTTCTGGTGACAACTCTCACGAAGAAAATGGCGGAGGCACTCTCTCAGTATCTCTCTGAGCAAGGTGTAAAAGTGCAGTATCTTCATTCTGATGTCGAGACGCTCTTAAGAAGCGATATTTTGGATGAGCTGCGACTTGGTAAATATGACGTCCTGATTGGAATTAACTTACTTCGTGAAGGACTAGATCTTCCAGAGGTATCACTTGTTGCAATTCTTGATGCAGATAAGGAAGGATTTTTGCGAAGCGAAACCGCACTTGTTCAAACCATGGGTAGGGCAGCCAGACATATTCACGGACAGGTAATTATGTACGCTGACCAGATTACTGATTCGATGAAGCGGGCAATTGCCGAGGTAGAACGTCGTCGTACCTACCAATTGGCGTTTTATAAAAAACACAACATTACACCTCTTACGATAACGAAGCCGGTGCGAACGAAACTGGTACAGGCTGAACAAGAAGAGGAAGTTCTTGAAAGTACGACCCACGGTAAAGTGAGTAGACAGTTTCGAGAGTTGTTAACCATCGATTATGACGAGCTCATTCCCCAAGATCGAAGTAAACTTGTAAGAAAACTTACTCGCGAAATGAAGCTTGCAGCTGAGGATCTTAACTTTGAGCTTGCAGCAAGTCTTAGAGATAAAATAAAAGAAATTCAGGCCACATCGTAAGCTATTCTGATGACTTTAAGTGTGAGTGAAAATCCTCTATAATTGTATACTTTCGTTTATCAAAAAAAATTACTCACGTAGTATGGAACAAATAATTAAAGTTCGCGGCGCAAGACAGCACAATCTTAAAAACGTAGACATGGAAATTCCCAAGAATAAATTGGTGGTATTTACGGGATTATCTGGTTCGGGTAAATCTTCGATGGCTTTTGACACGATATACGCCGAAGGACAAAGGAGATATGTTGAGAGTTTGTCCTCATATGCTCGACAGTTTTTAGGCATCATGGATAAGCCAGATATCGATGCAATCGAGGGGTTATCTCCTGCTATTTCAATCGATCAGAAATCAACTTCTCACAATCCTCGTTCAACTGTTGGTACGATTACAGAAATTTATGATTATATGAGACTCCTTTTTGCTCGGATTGGACACCCGCATTGCCCGAATTGCGGTAGAGAAATTTCGCGACAATCATCCCAACAGATAGTTTCACAAATCTTAGAAACAGTAAAAAATCCAACCACACCACATCCCCAACAGCGTATCCTCATACTCTCACCAGTTGTTCGAGGACGAAAGGGTGAGTTCACCCAATTATTTGATAGTCTTCGCTCGAAAGGATTTACGAAAATTCGTCTTGATGGAGCAATCCATGATTTAGGAGAAGATCTTGTTATTTTAAAGAATAACAAACATACAGTTGAAGTTATTACAGATAAGCTAAGTGTCGATCGAAAATCTCTAAAAGACGCCCAAAAAACAAAAGATCTGTCTCGACGCTTAACCGAAAGTGTAGAGCAGGCTCTTAAGTTGTCAGAGGGATTGATGATTGTTTCATTTATTCAAGATGCTTCGTTTGACTTTCCAGAGCGCCCGAAGAAATTTGAAGATCACCTTTTTTCAGAGCGATTTTCCTGTCCTGTGTGTAATATAAGCATTCCTGAGATTGAACCACGCTCATTTTCCTTCAATTCTCCACATGGAGCTTGTCCTACGTGTAGCGGAATTGGCACATTACTGAAAGTGGATCCAACTCTTGTTGTTAATCCTCGGCTATCAGTTACTGAAGGAGGTATTCTTCCGTTTGGTCGCATGTTTACCAATGATACGTGGTTTTCTCGACTTGTGATTCATGTCTGTGACACGCTCAAAATTGTCCCTTCAGCTCCGATTAAGAATATAACACCAACACAGATGCAATCACTCCTGTACGGAACAGGGGAAACGGTCCATGAAGTAGAGGGAGAAAACAGGTTCGGCAAAAAGGTGACAATATATGAGCCCTATATTGGTATTATTCCCGAACTTGAAAAGCGACATACTGAAACTGAATCTGATTTTATTCGTGCTGAAATTGAGAAATACATGCGCCAAGAAATATGTCCAGCATGTGAGGGGAAACGGTTGAAAAAAGAAATGCTTGGAGTTGTTATTAACGAAAAGTCGATTATCGATATTACACGGATGGCGATTGATAAGGCGCTTGGATGGATTGAAGATATTTCAAAAAGCACGATTTTAACAGATCGAGAGAAAACAATCGGGTCGATGATATTAAAGGAAATTCGCGCTCGACTTTCGTTTCTTACCTCTGTAGGACTAGAGTATTTGACTCTGGATCGAAGTGCAACAACCCTCGCCGGAGGAGAAGCGCAGCGTATTCGTCTTGCGTCTCAAATAGGTTCTGGACTTTCAGGTGTATTATACGTTCTCGATGAGCCATCAATTGGACTTCATCCCAGAGATAACGCGCGACTTATTACAACCCTTATGCATCTTAGGGATTTAGGTAATACAGTTATTGTGGTTGAACATGACCGAGAGATGATGTTATCGTGTGACTACATTTTTGATTTTGGCCCTGGGGCAGGTGAGAATGGCGGTAAAATTATTGCCTACGGCCCTCCCAACGAACTTCTTCAGAATGAAAAATCACTTACTGGCAAGTATCTTTCTCGCAAGAAAGAAATTCAGGTTCAAAGACACTCCAGTACTTCAATACCTCATGTTCTTGAACTAACTGGATGCAGCCAAAATAACTTAAAAAATATTGATGTAAAAATTCCTTTGGGGAAACTGGTTTGTGTAACTGGGGCATCAGGAAGTGGTAAATCTACACTCGTTGTAGAAACACTCTATCACGCGCTTGCTGGAAACTATAATTTATTTCATAAAGAAAAGCCGGGGAAGTTTAAAAATATTACCGGACTTGAGTATCTTCGTCGAGTCATTCTTATCGACCAATCTCCAATCGGACGAACTCCTCGCAGTAACCCTGCAACCTATACAGGTATTTTTTCTTATATCCGAGAGTTGTACGCCACATCCCCGGAGGCAAAGGTTCGTGGGTACGGACCAGGACGGTTTTCCTTCAATGTAAAGGGTGGGCGATGTGACGTGTGTGAAGGAGAGGGACAGATGAAAATTGAAATGCAGTTTCTTCCTGATGTGTATGTTGAATGTGAAGTCTGTCGTGGTAAACGATACAACGCAGAAACTCTTGAGGTCCATTATAAAGACAAAACGATCGCAGACGTACTTGCTATGTCCTGTAAAGAGGCTGAAGTTTTCTTTGAAAATATACCTGGCCTTCACGACAAGCTTGAAACTTTAACGGAAGTAGGGCTTTCATACGTTCACTTAGGTCAATCAGCGCCAACTCTCTCAGGCGGAGAAGCGCAGAGAGTAAAGCTGGCAACAGAGTTATCCAAACGCAGTACTAAAAACACAATTTACATATTAGACGAACCTACAACGGGTCTTCATTTTGCAGATCTTGAGAAACTTTTGCATGTCCTGAAACAGTTAGTAGCAAATGGAAATACCGTCGTTGTGATCGAACACAATCTTGACATCATTAAAAACGCTGATTGGATTATAGATTTGGGTCCCGAAGGAGGGGAGGGTGGCGGAAAGATACTAACAGCGGGAACAGTCGAACAAGTCGCAAAGCATCCAACTTCATACACTGCCCAGTTTCTGCGAGAAGAATTGAAACGTCTTACTAAGGTCTAACAATCCACAGCACCACATAGTATATAATTCAAATACTACAGACAACCTCTATGAAGAAATATCTAACACTTCTATCACTTTTTCTTTTTACGTTTTTCACTCCGACACAGACGTACTCACAAACATTTAAAACGCCTTTTTCGGTATCCTATGATCTTACGTATTCGATTGATACTACAGGGAAAACCACAGTAGTACAACATGGATTCGTGACAAACCTATCCTCAGAACAATACGTCACACAACTGGACATAACGTTTGATAACCAAAATATCACAAACATTGCAGCCTATGATGAAATTGGTCCAATTGAACCACTTATTTTTTCGGAGAATGGATCAACACGAGTGACACTTCCATTTAATCAAAAAATCTTAGGAATTGGCAAAAGCTTCACGTTTACACTAACCTACACGAACCTGGATACAACAAAGCAACATGGACAGTTATGGGAAATAATAATTCCAAAACCTGACGTCAGTGAAAGCATATCATCATATGATGTAAAAGTGGTTCCGCCCACCGAGTGGGGAATTCCAACTATTGTACGCCCGCATACAGGAAAAGCGGATCTTTCCTTTGATAAAACTATCATACAAGACTCAGGGATTAATATCGTTTTTGGAAATAAACAAAGTTACGATTATTCCCTAACGTACCATCTTAAAAATGAGGATTTCTGGTTTAAAAAAATTCCTATCACTCTACCACCAGACACGCAGTATCAAGATGTATACCTTACACATCTGTCAAGAAAAATGGTAGATGAATACATCGATTCAGACGGAAATCATATCGCTGTGTTTTCACTCTATCCTAAAGAGTACACGACCATACAAGCGAAGGGCCAGATACACGTCTACTCAGAACCAAAAGATGATAAATCGCTTCTTTTATCTCAATCTCAACGGGAAACTGCCATCTCTCCACAAAAATTTTGGGAGATTTCCAACCTGAGGTTTCAGGAAATTACCCAACAACTTACATCAGCACCGGATGTTTATAAATATGTCGTCCAAACACTTTTTTATGATGAAGCAAGGACTCGTCAACCAGTTGTGCGATTTGGTGCTGATCGAGCACTAGCGGATCCACTACATGGACTTTGTTTAGAATTTACTGATAGTTTCATCGCACTAGCAAGAAGAATTGGAATACCAGCCCGTGCTAACTATGGTTATGCATTCACCGATAATCCTAAACTTCGTCCTCTCTCGTATGTAAATGATATACTTCATGCCTGGCCAGAATATTATGATAAAGACCGCAAAGCCTGGATACCAATCGATCCTACCTGGGAAAAAACAACAAAGGGGTTTGATTACTTCACAACCTGGGACTTTAACCATATTACGTTCGCAATCCTGAATGAATCATCCACTCTTCCCCTTGCTGCTGGAACGTATAAGAAAGCCGATCCACAAGAAAAGGACGTTACTATTACATTTTCCAAAAATATTCTAAAAACTCAACCGAAAGATATACAATACCCATCGACAAATAACTCAACACATGTAGTGTTCCTTTCAGTGGTAGCCTTGGGTATTGGCGTGTATATATATAAACTAAAAAAGAAAACATGACGGAGACAATACAACAACAACTGACAAAGCTTCCAACGACTCCTGGAATATACAAGTTTTACGGGAGTACAAATGAAGTTCTCTATGTCGGCAAGGCAATAAATCTTACAAAGAGAGTCAAATCATATTTCCAGAAGGATCATGGCGACTCGAAGATCACCAATCTTGTTGAAAAAATCGTAAGACTTGAAACGATTTCAGTAGATAGTGAGCTTGAAGCTCTTCTTTTGGAATCCCAGCTTATCAAGCTATATAAGCCACGCTATAACTCGATTTGGAAAGATGATAAGCACTACATCTACATTCTGATTACGAAGGAGAAATTCCCGAAAGTGTTGTTTTCTCGAAAGAAAGATGACAGTCTTGGAGACTTCTTTGGCCCGTTCCCATCCTCAACAACTGCCAAACAAATTGTCCAATTACTTCGTCGTGTATTTCCATTTTGTACACAGAAAGGTTTAGGTAAACGCGCATGTTTTTATACACATCTTGGTCTATGTAATCCGTGTCCGTCTCACATAGTGACTCTTAATGGAAAAGAATATAAAAGCCAAAAAGCAAAATACCGGAAAAATATAACGCTTTTGAAGTTGACCCTCCAAGGAAAGCTACAGAGAGTTCATCAGTCTCTTCTGTTACAAATGCGCGCTTTTTCAGCGTTACAGGATTATGAAGGAGCAGCACTAATGCGGGATAAAATCCAGCAACTAGACTACATCTGTCACCATTATCACCAACCTGAAAGTTATCTCCTGGATACACAGGCTTTACATACGATTAGAGCAAAAGAAATGGAAGATTTAAAAAATCAACTCGCCCCCTATTACAAAGATATTGCCCTTCCCACAACAATTGAATGCTACGATATAAGTAATATATCTGGTAAATTTGCAGCAGGGTCGCTTGTCCGGTTTTGGGAAGGGGAGCCTCAGAAAAGTCATTACAAACGCTTTAAAATAAAAATGAAGTCCACCCCCGATGATTTCGCGATGCTTAGAGAGGTATTTTCAAGACGACTTTCTCATACCAACTGGGAATATCCTGAGTTATTTATTGTTGATGGCGGAATTGGGCAACTTTCAGCAGTTGGAAGAGTCTTTAAGGAAAAAAATATTTCTGTGCCTCTCATCGGACTTGCCAAACGAGAAGAACAAATTATTGTGCCATATAATACTGAGTACGCTACTATCTCTCTTCCACTTGGTTCACCTGCACTTTCACTCATGCAAAGACTGCGAGATGAGGCCCACAGATTCGCGCACCGGTATCACGAGTTTCTACGATTGAAATACTTACTTGGTGGACTTCCCAATGATCATAAAAAATGATACGGTAGAGTATACACGCCTTTTATGAGAACACTCCTAAGAGCACTAGTATATAGTAGTCTTTCTCTTTTCATAGCTGCCTCAAGCATTTCTACGTTTAGAATTAATGGTGGCCTTGATGGATTTCTTTTTACGGCTCTTGTTTTTTCTCTTCTTAACCTCATCGTTCGTCCTCTTCTCCATCTTATTCTTCTCCCCTTAAGTCTTATTACCTTCGGGATAGTTTCCTGGGTAGTAAATGTACTCATTCTGTATTTACTTGTCCGACTTAGTCACCACATCACTATATCTGCTTGGAAGTTTCCAGGACTTTCGTATCATCAATTTGCACTTTCGAGCTTTGCTTTTAACGATTGGCAGACGTTTATTGTTATTGGGGTATTTATTGGTATAATAATAAACCTTCTTTACTGGCTATCAAAGTAAAGGATACACACTATAATGAAAAAGCAAAAAACATTCGCGTGTCTTGGAGGAGGAATCGGTACTGTACAACTTATCCGAGGACTTAGGCCTCATTCACATAATATTACCGTGGTAGTATCCATGGCGGATGATGGAGGAAGTGCAGGAAGACTACGAAGACTGTACAGTGTCCCACCACCTGGTGATCTTATTAACTGTGTTGCTGCACTTTCTGATGCAGAACCCACACTGAAACAGCTTTTGACGTACCGTTTTGAAGGCGATCGCTGGGGTCGTGAAGACTCAATTGGCGGACATAAGATCGGGAACCTCATGCTGGTGGCTCTTACTAAGATAATGGGGGATTTTTACCTTGCTCTTCAAGAAATGGAAAAAATGTTTTCGTGCCATGGAAAGATTCTTCCATCGACATATGAGGATGTTTCTATATGGGCAGAGACAATAACTGGAGAGAAAGTAATCGGAGAAGAAACCATTGATCTTGGAAAATACTCTGATAAATTGTTCAAGGTTCACCTTGATCCCCAAGATGTGAAGACACCCAAGGAGGTTATTGAGGCAATCTTACATAGCGATGTAGTTGTTGTCGGACCTGGAGATCTTTATACCACATTGCTACCCGTACTTTTGGTACCAGACATTATAAAAGCTCTATCAAAGACATCTGCCAAGAAAATCTTTGTGTTTAATATTGCGAATAAAAAGGAAACAGCCCAGTACACACTCGTTGATCATATGGATGCGCTTGTTCGTCATTGTCCTTCTCTAAAATTTGACTCACTTATTGCCAATTCAAACCATTCACCTAATATCAAAAAACACCGCAATTATGAATATGTACCACTCTCACCACAACCTGACAAAAAATATGGTACAATGAAAGCCTTTGATATTGTCGATGAAGATTTTGCTGTCGTACATGATCCAAGCAAACTCGCATCAGTCATTACAAGCATATGAGATCTATAAGCATAATTTTTCAACTCGTAACATCGATACTTCTTGTCGTTCTCATCCTATTACAAGCAAAAGGAACTGGTTTGGGCCATGCATGGGGAGGAGCAGGGGATTTCTATAAAAACAGACGAGGAGTTGAAAGAATTTTGTTCCAAGCAACTGTCGTGATTGCATTTCTTTTTCTTATATCATCCGTATTATCTTTGGTTACCTCCGGCTAAGAATGAAGGCGTTTATACAACGTTTAGTTTTCATTTATTTTTTTGTCGAAACATTTACTCGACGGCATTTTACGTTTCTGATAGGAGGGTTTGTTGCCGGGTTTGTTTTCACTCTTCTTGTGTTTCGCTTTTCGCCAGTATTTGTCGGACTATTTTCTCTGAATAAAAAGGTCATTGGAATTATTGGAGAATATACAACCGACTCCTTACCACTCTCAGTACAGCAGCTTATAAGCTCAGGGCTTACTACAGTGTCTCAAGATGGTACCGCACTTCCATCTCTTGCCTCATCGTGGGAGGCCACAGAGGATGGTAAATTATACACATTTCACCTGAAACCAGATCTTGTCTGGCACGACGGCAAACAGTTTGTTTCAACTGACGTTACGTATGCGTTGAAAGACGCGACTATCACATATCCTGATTCGAAGACTGTCAAGATTGCGCTCAAACAATCATTTTCTCCACTTCCCGTTGTCCTATCCCGACCCCTTTTAAGAAATAATTTTTTAGGTATCGGACTCTATAAAGTGTCTGATGTAAGAACCCGTGAAGACAAGCTTGTACGTATTTCTCTTACGCCACTTCGGGATTCATTGCCCCCACTTGAGTATAAGTTTTTTCCAAGCATCGACGATGCTATCCTTGCATTTAAACTAGGAGAAATAAATACACTTGTAGAGCTTCCGAGTAAAGATCCATTTAGCTCCTGGAAGCATGTAAAAATACACGAAGTAACACTGTATGACCGGTTTTTAGGAGTATTCTTTAATTTGAAAAATGATAAGTTTAAAGAGAAGGAAATTCGACAAGGACTTTCGTTTGCCATACCTGCCTTTGACGGTCAAAACAGGCTTTTTACACCCATTGCTCCCTCCTCATGGGCCTATTACAACAAGGTGCGATTATACAAATATGATCCGGAGAATGCTAAAAAAATTCTTAGTAAAACTGAACTTGCATCTTCATCGTCGGAAATCACGCTTTCTACATACTCATTTTACTTGTCGACAGCCCAGAAAATCGCTGATAGTTGGAATGCAATTGGGATCAAGACGAAGGTCAAAGTAGAAACCGCATTTCCATCCGATTATCAAGCGTTTCTTGTAGCGCAGGAAATCCCCAGGGATCCTGATCAGTATCAGTTTTGGCATACCAACGCAGGAAATACCAATATTGCACACTACTCAAATTTGAAGATTGATAAACTCCTAGAAGACGGCCGTAAGGACACCGATCGTGAGAAAAGAAAGAAGACGTACGCTGATTTCCAACGATACCTCGTTGATGACGCGCCTGTATCACTCCTTTTTTTCCCAAAGGTATATACTATCGAGAGATAAGTAAGCTGAATAACTACACTACTTACTTGACTAAGAATCCCTTATATTTCTCAATCTCTACAGTACTTCCCAGAGCAATCGGAACACGCTGGTCATGCTTTTCTGGAACCAATTCCAACGGGTCTGTTCCGTTACTGGTTGCACTGCCGCCTGCCTGAATAATAAGAAAGCTTAATGGCGCTACTTCATAGAGAAGTCTAAGCTTTCCACTAGTGTGTTTCTGATCAGCAGGGTAGAGAAATATACCACCTTTAAGAAGGGTTCGATGAACATCTCCCACCATCGATCCGACATAGCGGAGCGAATAACCACCCTCTTTTTTG
>CAZYQZ010000025.1:0-10186 GCA_964649915.1 uncultured Gammaproteobacteria bacterium
TTTATTGTACTCGTAAAAATCTGTAGTAAAAGGATGGAAAAAAAGCGGGATAAGAAACAAAAAAACCGCAAGAATGAACCGAGTAAATTTATGAATGGCAGTCTGTTGCATAAGTCTTGAAAGTACAATCTATCATAGAAAAAATAAGCACATAAAACAAGTGCTCATGGCCAATTTAAGGTAAATTTTTCAGAATATGCTCTTGCTTCTTCTTCCCTGTGTGTTTCGCGAAGCAGGGCAATCAAAGGCTTATATGAATAGTAAAAGAGGGGAGAGAGATGGATAGCGCGTTTATATTCGAGTATTGCGTTCTCCCTGTCACCCAAGGCCGTGTATGAATTGGCGAGATTATGGTGAGTCTGTGGATAACTGTCTTGGAGTGAGATCGCTTTTTGGTACTCTACTATGGCTTGAGCGTGTTTCTTTTTACTTGCGTAAGCCATAGCAAGATTATTATGTACACGCGCACTCTCTGGTGCCCACTGGAGGGTCTGAGTGTAGAAGGTTAGCGGATCTACCCAGTCTCTATTCCTTATGATCGTCCGGTAGGAGAGAAGCGTGATGTACGTAAAAAAAATACAGAAGATGAAAATACTTACATATTTTGACATAGATAGGCACAAACGTGTAATAAGCATAGAGAAAAGAATAAAAACTCCAATAGAAGGAACATATAACCAATGCTCTGTCATAATTGCGTTTACTGGAATCAGAATATTTGAAGAAAGTAGTAGTGTGATAAACACCCACGCAAACGCAAATGAAACGAGGGGTTGTCGTTTTCTAAAAAACAATATGCTCCAGAAAGCAAATATTACGAGAGCAAAGCCGATTATAGTGGGTAGGTTTCCTAACGAAGTAATTATTGGGCTTGTGCGTTCTGCATGAAGAATGCGTGGATATAGAAGTAGAGAGCTGTAGGTTGGAACTGTAGAGAGAAATGTAAGTATTCGGAATAGAATATTGTTAGTAAAAATATTGTTATTAGTGTAAAAATTAAGTGTATTTTGAAAATTAAAGACTGTTAAGCGCAAAATGCTATAGAAGATTGCGATAGTCCATAACAAAGCTTGCACTTTCAAGCGATATAAAAGAGTATGTTGGAATATCCACTCTATAGTGAGCAGAATAATAGGCAAGATAATGGCAGTTTCTTTTGAGAGGATAGATAAAATATAGAAAAAACCAATAAACACCCAAGATTTTTTGCGAAGATAGAACATAATCGCACTTAGCATGAATATAAGGGCGAGAAGATCAGTGCGCCCTGCAACATAGGAGACTGCCTCTGTTTGGACTGGATGAGTAAGAAATAAGGTCGCACTGAAAAATGGAATAAGGACCGTTGGTTTTAGACTTGTTCCGGTGCTATTCCAAAATTTTAATTTCCATTTAATCGTGCTCTTCTTTATAAGATCTTGTACGAGATAGAAAATGAGGATGCTATTTATAATGTGAAGCATCATGTTGTCAAAGTGGTAAATAAAAGGGTTTATTCCAAACACATGGTATTCAAGAGAGTAGGAGAGTAGTAGTAATGGCCGATACTGATTGCTTTTTTGTCCTACTCCTTCAATTTGGTTAGATAAAAAAATCTGTGGAAGATAGCGAAACGATTTGATATAGACGTTATTAACAATATTGTCATCATCATCCCAAAATAATGTATTTTTCAGAGTGTTGGAATAGACGATCAAACCAATAAGAATGAGAAAAAAAGGTGGAAGAAATGGTGCTAATTTTTTCATGCGCTATTTAGAATAAATGACAGAAACTGTGTCTCTATACCGTTGCTTATACACCGTGTTATCCTTTTGAAGCGCTATATCAAGAAATGTTCCGGGTGTAATAAGAATATACTCTGTTTGGGTAGTGGACAATAGACCCTTCCAATTACCTTCGGTTCGCACGGTTTCCAAATAAATCTGATATGGACCTATTCCACTTGAGTGTCGCCACGCAGGCATTCTTCCGTCTATGAAAAAAGTAGACTGGGGTAGTTGCCACAGAAGAAAGCCTCCCCATTCATACGTGTTAAAGAATCTCCCGGTAATCTTTTCTTTCTTGATAAACTCAAGTGCTTTACAAGGGTATTTGACCGGACTGTTGTCACAGTAAAACTGCCAATTGGTATTCATAGTCTGTACGAAGGGCAATCGAAACACTAACACAAGAATTATTACGATACATACGGTACCTAAAAATACGAATTGCCCTAAAAATGTGTCTTCATAGGTGGTTACCTTCTTGGTACACTTTTTCCCCAGATCTGACACCAAAAAGAGAGAAATAGACGTAATGTAAAAGTACGGTATATGTCTGACAGCAGTGAAAGAAAGAACAAAAAAAGTGAACATTAAAAATATGTCTAATATTTTAAGTTTTTTTTCAAATAAAATGATTAAAACTGAGTATGTACCAATAAAAGACAGCATCCAAAGAATGGAGATAAAAGAAGGATGCACCCATTCAGCAATTTGAGTCGAAAGATGAGCGTTTGTTTGGTGGAAAAGAGCATCGGAGTACACAGCGATACCAAAAGGATTTAAAAGAACGGCAAAAAAACAAAGAATACATGGAATAAGAATTTTGATAATTTTGTGAGAATTAATTTTATATTCTGAAGGTGTAAGCACGAATTCTAGGACCTTTTG
This sequence comes from uncultured Gammaproteobacteria bacterium, assembly GCA_964649915.1. GTDB lineage: Bacteria > Patescibacteriota > Microgenomatia > 2-02-FULL-39-11 > 2-02-FULL-39-11 > CAZYQZ01. Next base: position 2,655 of record CAZYQZ010000025.1, read on the forward strand.
GGTTATAAAAAAGAATACGAGTACCAACCCAAATGGAAAACCGCCATGGATATTTGCCCAACATAAAAAAATAATTGGGAGAATAGGTATGTATTTATTAGCTCGCAAAAGAATATATATTGTCAGGCTAAAAAAAAGTAGCGACATGGTTTGCGCGCGTAGTCCAAGATTTAGAACATGGAAACTAAATAGCGATATACACACAAAGGAGATTCCGGCAAGGTAGAGCGAGGTCTTCCAGGTTTTCCAGAGAAAATAGAACGTAAGTAATACGATAGTTGATCCTAGCAAGGTAACTCCCCAAAATCCTGCAAGAGCATGTGTAAAATATAATAGTAATTGGTATACCCATCGACTATTAATCCAAGAGTAATTGGGTAGAAGAGTAGAGAAGTGGTCTGGAGTGCAAAAATTTCCTTTCTGAATAAGCTCGGATGCACAACGAATTTCCCAGCCAAAATCAGGATCAAGTGGAGGAATAAGAAAGAAAAGAAAAAAGCAAAAAAATAATAAGTATCTCAGCTTTCTTTTTTTATCTTTCATACAAAGTACCCTTGGCAGCCTTAGGGAAATTTATATACAAATAGCGTTGTGCCTATGCGAGTTATCGGTTTCGCATCAAGAAATTTGGCTAATGGTTTCTCGTCGTAAAGAGTTTGGCCAGTACTATCCTTGTAATATCGTCCACCAAGCTTCAAATTCGTTACTGAAATAACTACATATCCTGATAAGGATTCTATGTTTGAGAATGTAAGTGGCTGATAGTCTATACCATAATATGCCGGATCAGCCGTCCCGAAATAACTGAGAGTAATTTTTTCATTCGGAATAGTATACTTATACCATTGGCTTAATCGTTTCAAATCTTGGCCCCAATCATAGGATGAATCAACCAGGGAGCGATATCCGTTCATTGTCATGCCTGATAATTCATTTACATAAGAAATATCATAAGGGAACGACAGTATATTTGTACAAAAAAGCCATAGAAGAGAAATTACAAAAAACGCCTTTGATCGTATATTTTTCCTATTATAGAGAGATATTGCTCCTGAAGCTGTAATAATAAATAAGACAGTCGAGGGAAAAATGAAGCGAGTGCCGATTGATAAATTACCAATACTACTGATAAGGAAAAAGAACATAAATCCAGAGACGTATACAAGAATATTTTTCACATTTTTCTTTTTCAGTGAAATCCAGAGTGAAAGATAGGTAAAAAGTAGAATAGGAAGGGGAGTTTTGAGGATGTAAGATACAGGGAAGAATAATTTCCAGCCGCCTACGGGCACTACAGTGCCAAGTAGAAAAATGGGTTGTGTCATTAAATTTCTCGCGTACATAGTTTCAAGGCCAACTGTATAGTAGTATGGTAATGGAAAAAGATGAATTAGCTTCCATCCAAGCGAATTACTCAGTTGGGATCGGGCGGATTTAATAAGCCCTACTTCTTCATAGCGAAAATTGACTTGAGTATACCCAATACAATAGGAAATGCTCCATAAGAATATATAGGATAAAAATATTACCGATATGACGGACAAAATAGCTTTAAGTGCACACATTTTATGATCAATTTGTTTAAAAAGGTATAAATACATGAGGTAAAGGAAAATAATACAAACGAGCGTAGCGAGCATGAACCACATTGAGTATTTGGAGAGAAGCGCAAGAGAAAAAAAGAAGCTCCCGAATATTAATTGCATGAATATCTTCCAATTTACGATATTTTTATGAGTAACCGCTCCTTTTACAAGTTTCGGATAGATATAGGTGTGGATGGTTTTATAGAAGATATATAGGCTCAAAATTGCAAAAAATGAGGCTCCGACATCAGTCGTGGCAAGGTGTCCATGAGCACGAATATCGGGACTTAATGTGTAGAAGACAAGCGCGAAAACTCCTCCAGTAAACCCAAAAATATTTCGGGCAATCCAAAATACAAGCAGGCCCAGTGCGAGAGTCAAAGTAATAATGCTAAGTCGTGCCAGGAAGATAAGTTCGTCAGCATTGTTGCCACTTTTGTACAAAAATTCTCGTCCAAATGACCATTGATCGATAGATTTATTTTCCTGGTAATATGGAGAGTTTCCAGGAAAATGAATACTTTTATTATACAATCCCCAAGGCAACACAGAAATCATTTTAATAAGAGGCGGATTATCTGGATACAAACGAAAATCATGACGAAAAAGATATGTATATCCGGCAGTAATATGAGCAATCTCATCATATGTCCCACTGTCAGTATATGCCTCAAAAAGAAGTATGCCGAAAAGAAGACTGAGTATAGTACATACAATAAGATGCTTTTTCATTCCATGTGCTACTGACATGCTTGTGTACACGTTGAGCCGGAGAAACTGTTATAGAGTTGGGATGGATTACAAAATGACGAACAACTTGCAAATGGGCCGCAAGCTTGACAGCTGGATTGACCAGTTTGATAACAGAATTTACCTTGAGGGTCAGGAATACATGTCGGAAAACCTCCTGGTGGAGGTGTAAGCGTAGGAATCGCGGTCGGAACCGGAGTATTGGTTGGTGGCCCTGAAGTAATTGTTGGAGATGGTGTATTCGTCGGAACCGGTGGACCTGGAGTAACTGTAGGAGGAGCACCGGTAGAACCATTTCCAGGTGTGCCACTTGGCGCAACAAATACTCCTTGAGGAACCGGATAGGTAAGAACGTCAGTATTTGGACTCGTTACGACATAATTGAACGTTCTTGTCCCTATAACACACTTAGTACCTGTACCACACGGATTTTTCAAGACATCAGGATCTTTTTCATTTTCCATTTGAGCATATATCCTATAATCTTGAGCAGAACCATCAGTGGTTGCGTAGAGGTAGCTATGAGTACTGTACTGTGGGTCGCATGGAACCTTACCAATAGCGGGGTTAAATCTCGTTGGATTTGTTTCACAACTGAGACCATCAAACGAGTAGATGTCCACATCAGGGTAATGTCCTGTATCATTGTAGTAATCTTCAAATACTTTCTGTAGAGAAACAAGTTCTTGTTTGCGTCTACTGTCGCGTCCTTTCTTAAACTGAAGGAAAAATTCACTCATTAAAAGGACGATTGCAAGAATAGCTATAATTCCAACCACAATAAGAACTTCGATCAACGTAAAACCACTGTTTTTATTTGCTTGTTTCATGGGGAACTTTGTGCCCTTCCTTCAATCATCCACCAGTTAAATCGTATATCGTAGGTAAGTGGATTATCAAGGGCTACTCTAAAATATTGTCCTGCAACAATCTCTTTTACAAAGAGCGTCTGTCCACCCGTTGACGTAACTGGGGTAAGATAGACAAGAGTATGATCGCCGATTCCGGTATTTCGGAGGAGAATTTCTTTTTTGCCTGCAGGGATGATGCCTAAACCTGTTTGACCAGAGGTATTGAGTGATGCAACGATTTGACCATTCAGGTCTGGACTTCCTTCTAAACGAATATTTGCGCTTTCTGTTGCTGAGTAATCAGCGGGGACTGAGAGTGAACCAATATGCGTGTTGCCTGTAAATGTAGCATTTCTTGCTGATATATCACCAACAGTACGGATATTTCCACCGCTATCAACCGCTGTAACCGTCTCTCCACCCGTTCCTTTCACTAATAACTGCCCGAAGGAGGAAGCTCCACCTTGTTCTCGATTAGCAGAATTATTCAAATCAACAGTAAGATCAGCGGATGTAAGCGGTCGAATGACAGGTGTTTCTACTCCACCTTTTGCAATAAGCGTATTGTCTACCGTTAACTTTCCATCATTGGTCATTACGATCGTACCCCCCATGAAGCTTATGGTGTCTAGAGCAGATATGTTCAACGTATCAACATTTGCAGCTATCGTGTTGTACGAGAAAACCATTCCACCATCGACCATAAGCGTGCCTGAAATGGTCGTGTTGGAAAGCGATGTGTCTCCAACGACAGAAAGTTGTTGGTTTATCGTCAAATGCTCAACGGTTTCTGGAATTTGACTCGTAAGGACTGGAATCTGTCCATCAGCAGAAATAAGGTTGTGTCCGTCGTATAAAACGAAGTTATTCGTATTGAGTGTCGTATTTCCTAACACTTCTGATGATTGGGCGAGGAAGCTATTCAGTCTGTCCAACAGGCTTCCAACCGATGAATTGCCAAGTAGAGCTGATGATGAGCCCTCTAGTAGAGGATCAATCGTGGGAGTAGGCGAGAGAGAAATCGTTGCAGATGGTGTGGATTCAGGAGTTGAAATAGTTGGGATAGGTGTGATAGTAGGCGTAACTGTTGGTGCAACAATCTGCGTAATATTATAAATATTGGTCACTTGAGATGATTGGGTCGCTGCATTTAGAAGATCTGCGAAACTGCCATGATTAGTAAGAATGTTGTCTGCATACAACGTCCCTGAAATTGTGGCGTCTTTTCCAACTATAAGGTTATTTTCAGTAGAGATATCGCCGGCAGTTTGGATATTTCCTTCATCATCTATCGTGGTAACGGGAAGATTATCGGTTCCCTCAATCACGAGGTGGCTACTTTCACTAGAGTTTTCAGGTGATAGATCAATCGTGATATTGTGGTCAGATTTCGGATAGATTCGCTCTACCACTTGATCTTCAGAATTAATACTTTGTGCTGACAAAGAAGTAAATTTCCCTGAGTCTGTAGAAAGGGGAGTAAGATATGATATCGAATTTGTACTATTTCTGACGATTAGATTATCAACGGTAAGATTAGTAATGGTCGCTGAATTGGCAATGAGACTATCAAAGAATGCCTGTGTGCTTTGAATAAACCCTGCTTTGAGATTCGCAATCACCGATTCCGAGAAAGTTCCAATATTTGTGATAATATTACCCTCTTCATTTGTAATTTCATATGCTCCAAAATTGTTAGAAGAAACTTCACTATTAGTATTGGACGAATTTGATGCCCTGATATTTAGATTGCCTATATCGGTAATATAGTTAGTTGGGTTGTACCAAGTTATACTCAGATTCATAAGAATTTTGCCCACCTTTGAGCCATCTGGTAGTTGGAAGCAGGGACGTGCATCATTGGTACCATACGGATCATCTGGCCAGGAAATATTTTCTAGTGAAGATGCTGGTGTGCAGAATGAGTTAGGATTGGGGAATGCTTCTAAAGCACTTCCGATAATGTACCCTGCTGTGTTTGCTCTCTGACCGAGTCCAGATGACGAAGATACTGCAAGAAAATCATTGGTTCGTATATCCCCTCCAGTTGAAATAACTTTTACTGGTAATTGGCCGATAAGTCCGACTAATTTATAATTTGGGTCGACTCCATAATTATCATAACCGTCTGTTCCATCATGGGCCAGGATTCCAACTATTCCTGCTTTCGTTGAAATGACGCCAAGTGGGCGATCATTACGACTACCTATTCTAACTGTTCCGGTAACTACTTGTGAGTTTGTAGACCTTGCGTCGTGGTCATCAATGGAAACGACCGTTCCTTTATTCAGAGAAGAATCAAAACTATAGAAATATTCTGCATAATCTGCACCGCCTCCAGTCCAAGCACCATCGGCCGTACCATTACCATTTCCAATGAGTCTAAATGTGGTGTTGGCAGTTCCGTTTACATCAGACCTCACGCGCAAAAAATTGTATGCTGCATTTTGGGTACGGTCAGTTTCAATGTCTATCAAATTACCGCCAAATGTTTCATTCGTATTGGAGAATACTCCTATACCTCCAGTTCCTGTAGCATCGATCAACGCTGTTGGCGTATCGGTTCCTATACCTATATTGCCCATTATTGATGCGTTTCCAGTGACATCAAATGCTTGTTCAGGGATACCTTCACCAACTGCAAGTCCATTGGTGATTGATACTGTCCGATTTCCCGTTTCATAGATCTGCATTAAGTTCGTAAAGTCACCTGTTGAGTTGGGTGAAAACCAGAACGATAGACCTGGAGTACGATTATCAGCGGTTATAGTCCAAAGTGAAGTATTTCCGGTTACAGTATTATTTCTTGAAAGTCTGTATTCTGGACCAATTGTACTTGAAGCATTATTGCCTCCACGGATAGTGACATAATCTTGACCTTCATTATCACCAAAGTATGCTACTTGACCATCGCCTGGAACATCAAGATAAGCGGCAGGTGCAGTAGTACCTATACCTACTTTACTGGTGACGGTAAGATTCGTCGTGATATTGAGTGTGTCGAGTATATGCATGATAGCGTTACTATCAATCGTTATCACGTCGCCTCCATCACCAATTGTTGTCGCTGCTCCAAAGTTGATATTTCCCCCGTCGACAGTCAAATCACCATCCATCTGATAGTTACCTGCAGCGTCAATAACTGCGCGGACCGTTCCATTTGTGTCAAAACTTATATTTCCTGTAAAGCTATCCCCACCGGTTCCGATATGTATGGCGCCCGATGTACCAGTATCACGGGATATGGTACGTACGGCGCCAATACCGATACCGCTATTATCAACAAGACCTAATTTATATGCTGGAGCTGTAGTACCAATACCCACGTTACCTGCTGTTAGAATACTATTACTTGTTGAGGCAAAATCAGCATAATACGTGCAGGCAGCACCATCACAGAATGTTTGAGCAGAAGCATTACCTGCTACATCTAATTTTTGACCAGGTACAGTAGTACCAATTCCAAAACTACCATTCGTAACGTTTATCCATGAGTTTTTATTAGCAACAGGTGTAAAGAATATCTCAGCTGATGTTGAAGCAGTTGATGCATTCACTGTTGCTCCAAGAGCAAGTGCTTGAGATTCTGCATCAAGATTTGGATAAAGTACTCCGCACCAACTGGTTCCATTTCCCAATGGACCATTACAGTTATTCTGTTCCCAGAGAAGGGAAGTGCCATCTGGTCCGACAGGCCCTGTTGGACCAACCGCACCTGTTGTGCCTGTTGCACCGGTTGGACCTGCTCGACCCGTAGTTCCTGTTGATCCAGTCGTGCCTGTTGCTCCTGTGGGACCCGCAGCACCACTTGATCCGGTGGATCCAGTTGTCCCGGTAGCACCAGTTGGGCCAAAGCGACCAGTTGACCCTGTTGCGCCAGTTGGTCCATCTGTACCAGTTGATCCTGTTGAACCTGTAGGACCTCATTGTCCGGTTGTTCCAGTTGATCCAGTTGTTCCCGTTGCGCCGGTTGGACCCAGATAGCCTCCGGATCCAGTACTGCCAGTTGATCCGGTTGGGCCAAGTTGTCCCGTACTTCCTGTTGATCCAGTTGGGCCTGTAAATCCTGTGGCACCAGTAGTTCCTGTTGATCCACTTGGTCCTGCGTTTCCGCTTGATCCCGTTGATCCAGTCGCACCAGTGGGACCAACGATTCCAGTTGCACCAGTTGATCCAGTTGGTCCAACATTTCCCGTACTCCCCGTTGTTCCAGTTGATCCTGTAGGACCGGCAAATCCTGTAGCACCTGTTGATCCAGTTGGACCATAAGAACCTGTAGAACCAGTAGATCCAGTTGTTCCAGTAGGACCAATTTGACCAGTAGATCCTGTTGATCCAGTTGGAC
>CAZYQZ010000026.1:0-10130 GCA_964649915.1 uncultured Gammaproteobacteria bacterium
CATGATGAGAGTAGATCATGAAAAGGCACGTGAGTATACTCGTCTTAATCAGGATAAAGCAAATAATTTACTAGATATATTAGAAGTAAAAGATGAAGGTTTACAAACGTATTTGTTGACTCGGTACCTCCTTATTCGATATCCAAAGAAAAAATGGGTTATTGACGCTGGCGCACTGCAAATGATGGAGCTTGAGTGGATTCCAGAAGGAGCAATTCTAACACCACACCATAAGGAATTTGAAACACTAAAAGGAAAGATTCAACGTAAGGATTTGAAAATGCAGATGAGTACCATAACCCAGGAAGAGCAGGTAGAAATATTTGCTGCAGCCTTTACATGCACAGTTTTATTAAAAGGCGAACACGATGTTATCTGTACAGAAGATAAGAATAATACTTCAGTAACTTGTTGTATCACTCAAGGGGGAAATGCTGGTATGACAAAAGGCGGAACTGGCGATGTGCTTGCCGGTTTAGTTGCCTCACTATATTGTAAAAATAACGGGTTTCTTGCGGCTTCAAGCGCATCATACTTGAATAAAAAGGCGGGAGAGCAATTAGAACAGACGATGGGAATATATTTTAACGCGTCTGATCTTGCAAATCAGATTCCCAATACAATGAAGCTTTTATTAAATCGTGAGGAACTAGAAAAAATTTAGTAAAATAACTCCAAGTATACATAGCCCAGAACCGATTATTTTTTTCCGAATCCCCAATTTTTCTTTAAAGACGAACATACCAATAATAGCGGTAGAAATAAGATAAAATGTTTCAAAGTTTGTTCCTATAATTGAAATGTTTGCTTTGGATAAACTCCAGATCTGAAGATAAAATCCAACAACAGCTGTAATACGGGAGAGAATGATGAGCCATTTATACCTTTTTAATATAGGGACAATTGCCTTAATACTTCGTGGTCGAAAAATAAAGAGAGAAACTGATAACACATTAAATAAAAAAAGGAGTGTAACGGGTGATGCGTACTCGAGAAATCGTTTATCAAAGTAAGCAGTGAGTCCAAAAAATAAGCCTGAGAGAAGTGCAAAAAGTAAGCCTTTGGTAATTTTGATTTTTTTTCCTTCATAAAACATAATGATAATGCCAAGAAGGATAAGTCCCACTCCGCTATATTTATATGCGGTTGCTTGTTCTGACAAGAGAAGAATACCAGCAAAAAATGATATAACTAAACTAATTCGAGAAAGTATATTTAAAGTTGATAGATCCTCAGTTTTATATGCCTGGATAATAAAAATGTTACCAACGAAAACAAAGATCGTTAATATCAGAAGGTACATATACGCGATAGGTTCTTTTGGGATTGACCCGAATATGAAAAAAGGAATAGCGTACAGAAGAAGATTGCCCAACCATTGTAAAAGTGCGTAGGAGGAAGCAGGATACTTTTTTTCTGTTACTCGTTTATTCAAACTTTCGGTAATACCATATAAAACACCTGCAAGTACTGAACAGAGAATTGGTATGCTAACGAGGTTCATGACGAAATAGATGATTTTCTTTTATAATGTGATAATCATATCATATGTATTCTCCACAATTTACGATTACGAATTCTGTCTTGAAATATATAGGAGTTATTGAAGCGGCGCGTGAAATCATTTCCACAGCACCTCTTGTTCCTGCATGGGAGAGAAAGTTCCGAGAAGATGCAATTGTTAGAACTGTACATCATGGTACTCACATAGAGGGAAATGAATTAAATAAAGAAGAGGCAAAACGAGTAATCCAAGGTGAAGATGTTATAGCTCGTTCACGTGATATCCAAGAAGTGATTAACTATAGAAACGTGTTACGGTTTATTGATTATGTTGGTAAAGAGAAAAAAGCGGAGGGAATTACTGAGCTAGTGGTAAAAAAGATACATGAGTTAACTACTGAAAAAATTCTTCCTCCAGAGAAATGCGGAGAATATAGGAGTACCCAGGTAGTTATAAAAAATGCTACAACTGGAGCTATAACGTTTCGTCCCCCACCTGCGATTGAGGTGCCTTTTCAGATGGAAGCATTCCTCTCATGGTTGTCGATATTAAAAAAAGATGAGCTGCACCCCGTATTAAAGGCTGGGATTATTCATTATGAATTCGTAAGAATTCATCCATTCATTGATGGAAATGGGAGGGTCGGGAGGTCGCTTGCGACTCTCTCTCTATTTTTAGATAACTATGACATCCGAAAATTTTTCTCCCTTGAGGAGCACTACGATGTTGATGCGCAGCAATATTACGACGCTTTAATATCTGCAGGACACGGTGATATGACGGCTTGGCTGGAGTATTTTACTCAAGGCTTAGCAATTGAGCTAACTCGCATTAAAGAAGAAATTCAAAAACTCTCAACAGACATGCATTTCAAACAAAAACTAGGAGGTGAGCAAGTATTTTTGAATGAAAGGCAGATTAAAATGATAGAGCATATTCAGCATATAGGGTATGTCCAAAACCAATCATTTAAAGAGCTATTTGCAGGAATTTCAGAGGATACTATATTGCGGGATATTCACGATCTTATTAAAAAAGGTATAATCAAAAAAGAGGGAAAAACCAAAGCTGCACGGTATATGCTAAGAAACTAGTGTGTTTGCACAAAGCCCAGAGTTTATTTACATCGCTCTTGTACTGCCCAGTCTATTTGCTTTGACACTCATCGCTGAAGGAGTGCACAAAGTATTGAAAAACGAATCTGGGTGGCTCTCTATTTTTTTAGGATGTTCTTTTTTGACGATTCTTATTTTTGGGTATTTTCTCCTCATGTTTAAACGATGATATTTACTGAGCTTTCTTCATATCTTACAAGACTTGAGGCAACTACGCTTCGCAATCAAATGGTTGAGATCCTCTCAGATCTTTTTAAGCGAGCGAGTGCCTCAGACATTGGAATGATTTGTTATCTACTTCAAGGTCGAGTAGTACCGCTTTATGAAGCTATAGAGTTTGGGGTAGCGGATAAAATGATGATTCGTGCTCTTTCCAGAGCGCTAGATATCGATCAAGACGAAATAACAAAAGAGTTCAAAGCACTTGGAGATCTTGGAAAAGTTGTAGAAGAAGTGAAACGAAAGAAAAATATTTCCAGCAACAAATCGTTAAGTATCCATGAAGTTTTTACATCACTCCATGCAGTAGCAACATCCAGCGGAGATGGTTCTCAAGAAATCAAAATTACTCTTTTGAGTCAATTACTTCACGATTTAGATCCACTTTCATCCCGCTTTGTTGTGCGTATCACGCTCGCAAAGCTCCGTCTAGGTTTTTCTGATATGACTATGCTTGATGCTTTTTCTTGGATGATCTCTTCATCAAAAGAACATCGTCCAGCTATAGAAAAAGCATATAACGTTCGTCCTGACCTAAGTTTTATAGCTACGAGATTAAAAGAAAAAGGTATAGATGGAATTAAAGGCGTTAATCCAGTTGTTGCAACACCGATTTTGATGGCTAGAGCAAATCGACTTTCAAGTGGCGATGATATTATTGAGAAAGTAGGACCATGCTCAATTGAATCAAAATATGACGGCTTACGTCTTCAAGTGCATAAAAAAAATAATGCTATACGATTGTTTTCTCGTAATTTAGAAGACTTAACCCCGATGTTCCCAGACATTATTGAGGCCATTAAAGAACAAATAACAGCCAAAGAAGTCATCTTTGAGGGTGAGGTGGTTTCGTATAATCCGCAAACAGGAGTAAGTATGGCGTTTCAACAAACTATGCAGAGAAGAAGAAAATACGATATTGCACAAAAAGCTGAAGAAATTCCTGTTAAATTATTTGTCTACGAATTGCTATTTCATGAAGGAAAAAATTATATCCACGAACCCTATACCCTTCGAAAGGCGTGTTTGAAAAAGATTGTTGAACCTGGTAATGCCATCATTTATGCGCAAGAAACGCTCACGTCTGATGGCGCTTCCATAGAAAAACTATTTCACAAGTCGGTGGTAGAAGGGTATGAGGGTATTATTGCGAAGCGTCTTGATGGAGTATATCAAGCTGGAATGAGAGGATGGAATTGGATCAAGTTTAAGCGAGCAATGAGTAAAAAATTAACTGATACGTTTGATGTCATTGTCATGGGATACACGAAGGGAGAAGGAAAACGTACTGTGTTTGGGGTAGGACAGTTTCTTACGGGTGTGTACGATGAAAAAAAAGAAAAGTTTGTAACAATATCGAAAATTGGAACAGGACTTACGGATGAACAATTTCGAGAATTTATGAAAAGAATAGCAAAACTTGAAATAAAAGAGAAACCAAAAGAATATGAATTAGACAAGCTTTTAGACGCTGATGTTTGGTTAAAGCCATCATTAGTAGTGGAGGTTGCAGCGGATGAGATAACCAGAAGTCAAATACACACCGCAGGACGGGTGATGGGACCATCTAAGTCAGGGTCTGCAGAGATTGTTGTACATGCAGGATATGCGCTTCGTTTTCCAAGACTTGAACGGTTCCGTGATGATAAAAGCGCTAGAGAAACAACCACAGTAGCAGAGGTAGAAGAGATGTTTCAAGCTCAAGGACATAAAAAATAGCTAAAGAGTGGAAATGTGTTGTTTTCTAAACCAGGGATGATGAATCCAAATTGTTCGAATTCCTCTTAGGATGTACTCGCTACATTCGGGTAAAAAATTTCTTTTCCAGCGTCTTGCTGAGGTGGGAACAATAAGGCTGGAGTCATATCCAATTTTTCCGTAATCTGCAATATGGCACGAAAGATCCATATCTTCATGAACAAGAGCATCGTCATAATGAGGCTCCGCTTTTTTTGCAATTGCACTTCGTATTGCACAATTTGGACCAGTAAGAGGGTAATGTCCCATATATAGACGAGCTGTTTTCCACCAAATATCCAAAACAACGCGCGGAATATCCCCCCAGGATACATCATAATGGTTAACAAGTCCGGTAAGAGCAATTTCATCAGGGTGATTATTAAAATAAACAACAATACGTTCAACCCAGTCTTTCGGAGGTTTTGCGTCGGCATCGGTCCGTAGAATAATTTCTCCTCTAGCTTCATGAAAACCCTTTTGCCTAGCGGGGGTGATTCCCTGCATAGTTTCAGTTACCACGCGTACTTTCTTTTTTTTTGCCAAAGCGACAGTGTTGTCTGTTGAATTATTATCAACGACGATAATTTCTTTATTTTTATACGTTTGGTTTTGAAGGTGTTCAATACAGTTTTCTATGTATAATTGCTCGTTATATGCGGGTATGATTATAGAAACAAACGGCGTGGTATTCATCGAATTGGTTTACCCCGAATTATAGTGCGTCTAAAAATCTTGGCTAAAAAATAATTCAGATAATAGTCAATAAGCGTATGTTGAATAATAAGTTGCCAAAATCCTAAACTTGCTCTTCGACTACTCGGATATGCAGAGAGAGAAGAGTCGAAAAAAACATTTCCAGCCTTTTTGAGTCTTTGTAGAATATCAATTTCATCACCTCCAAAATCTAAATATGTATTATATCCGCCGATCTTCATGAAAATATCTTTTTTGTACGATAAATTAAACGCAGGAATATACATGACAAAATGAAACAAAGTAAATAATTTGCTAAAAAAATTGTACGCGATTTTCCAGCCCCAGTATGCCCACCAGGGATATTTTTCAAAAATTCCTCCTCCACCAACCGCTACGATATTAGGATATTTTGTAAAATCATAAATAATTTTTTCCAAATGATCAGGTGGGTAAAACGTGTCTGCATCCGCACCTGTAATAATTTCTCCCTTCGCTTCCTCTGCTCCACTTTGTCGAGCTATTGTGATAGTTGAGTTTTTATTGATAATGACTTTTGCTTTATACAAGTTCGCAATTTTTGCTGTGTTATCGCTTGATCCTCCGTCAGAAATAATAATTTCAAAGTTCTGAAATGTTTGATGTTTAAATGATTCAAGACAACGAGGTAAATACTTTTCTTCGTTTAACGTTGGTATAACAACGGAGATGCGAGGATTTTTGGTATTCATGATATTTTTTGAGTACAATAACAATACTTTTTATGCATGAAAGGATTGTAATCAATAAGGGTGTAAAAATCCAATATCGTATTCGATACGGTGAAGGTGTCCCGATACTATTTCTTCATGGTGGAGGAGGCTCCTCAAGCGTTTGGGAACGTATTATTTCTTATGTTCCGCAAAAAGCATTTTTGATACTAGTAGATCTGCGAGGACATGGGTTTTCTGGGAGACCAGAACCATGGCAAGAGTATTCTTTTTTACATCATGTCAGCGATATAGAAAATATTGTACAAGCCGAGGGTCTGAAGAGCGTGATACTCATTGGTCATTGTATGGGCGGGATGGTCGCCACTATGTACGCAGCTAGAAATCCGCAAACTGTAAGGCGCCTCGTTCTTATTAATGTGTCATGGACACTGCCATGGTTTATGAGAGGGACGTTGCTAGCTCCACTATGCCGATTGATTGCGTATTGTTCTATATTCGTTTCTAAACCCATAAAAAAAGGAAAAAGAGTTGATTATGGGAAGTTTATTCATACTTTCGATTTTTCTCCGAAAAGACTGATTGCAGATCTTCTTGCAATGGGAGTGGGGGCAGTAAGCAGACAATACACCACGTCTCTTTCCTGGGATGGTACAGCCTATTTTCCTACAATTGCATGTCCTACACTTTTTATAGCAGGGAAGTACGATCGCATTTTTCCTGTCTGGTACAGCGATTCAACCGTCAAACTTATTTCACACTGCACATATGTTATGTTGCCAACCAACCACTTATCTGTACTGAATCATCCGAGTGAACTTTATGATACAATACGCACGTTCCTTGCGTACCATGAAAAGTAAACAACCATTTTTTTCAATTGTTATTCCAACACTCAACGAGCAATATTACCTTCCCAAGCTTTTACGGTCGATTTCAAGACAGTCGTATACAAACTATGACGTGATCGTGGTCGATGGTCAATCCGATGATAAGACACAAGGTATTGTGAAATCATGGAAGAGTAAACTACCATCGCTTTCTTTAAAAATTGCAGAAAAACGTGGACCCGGTGTACAGCGAAATGTAGGGGCTAAACTCTCGAGTGGTGAGTATCTTATTTTTTTCGACGCAGATGTTACGCTTCCCGTGGAGTTTTTAGAAGCGATTCATCTTGCGATTATTAAAAAACGTTCTCCTTTTCTTACAACCTGGCTTGAGCCAGATAGTAAAAACTCCGCTGATAAAACAATTATTATGACATTTAATATGCTGTTGGAACTACTTAATCTGACAGAAAAGCCCGCGATTGTAGGATTTAACATAATAATAAAAAGAAATTTATTTACGAAATTAAAGGGGTTTAATGAACGCATTCTTATGTCTGAGGATTATGACTTGGCAATACGAGCAAAAAAACTTGGCTACGAACTTTTTATTCTTAAAGACCCAAAATTAATAATGTCACTCAGACGTTTTAGAACAGAAGGAACAATACAAATAATTCGCAAATTTACAAAAGCAAACTTACATTTTCTCCTCAATGGTCCGATTACAACTCAGATCGTGGAATATGCAATGGGTGGGCATGTACATCGAAAAAAAATTAAAAAAAAGACATTAATTATTCAATCGCTTACATATCTCAAAGAGCTTCAAAAACTTCAAAAGAAACTGACAAATCTTATTTCTGCCTAATATCCATAATGCAATATATTGCAGACCTTCAGATCCATTCAAAATATGCTCGAGCTGTTTCTCCAGAAATGGTGATACCCAAAATTTGGGAGTGGGCAATGCGTAAGGGAATACATATTATTGCGACCGGAGACTGGACACATCCATTATGGTTAAAAGAAATTAAAACAAATTTAGAAGAACTGGGTAATGGGTTACTGAAGTTTAAGCATAATCCGGAAAAGGGGTTGGTAGAGGGTAGAGTGGATCCGTATTTTCTCCTGGCAACAGAAGTAAGTTCAATTTATAAACAATCAGGAAAACTAAGAAGAATCCACACATTAATTTGGGCTCCATCAATCATTGCTGTTGAAAAAATAAACCACGAACTTCAAGTAAGGGGGGCAAATCTTAGTGCAGATGGCAGACCGATTGTTGGTTTTTCAAGTGAAATTCTTTGTGACATTGTACTCACCGTTGATCCACGTTGTTTGATAATACCAGCTCATTCCTGGACACCGTGGTTTTCACTATTTGGATCGCAATCAGGATTTGATAGTGTAAACGAATGTTTTGGTAAGTTTGCAAAATATATTTACGCAATCGAAACGGGATTGTCTTCAGATCCGGCAATGAATTGGCGAATACGAGAGCTTGACACTCGTTCAATAGTCTCTTTTTCTGACGCGCATTCTGGACCAAAAATAGGACGAGAAGCAACAGTGTTTGAATTATCAACTCCGAGTTTCTCCTCTATTGCCAAAGCTATTAGTGCTCCTTCTAGAAGAAGTCATGCAAAGGACGAGAAGAAAAATAAAACAAATGGCGAACACAGTAGTATTTGCTATACTATCGAATTCTATCCAGAAGAAGGAAAGTATCATTTTAATGGGCATAGAAATTGTAAAATCGTTCAAAGCCCACAAGAGACAAGAGAAAATGGTTCAAAGTGTCCAGTGTGTGGAAATATACTTACGATCGGTGTGATGCATCGAGTTCAAGACTTAGCTTGTCGATCGCTTAAAGAGCTTAAGCTTGCGAAAAAAAATATCCCTGAAACTCTTATTGAAGGCACCTATTCTCAGACATACCAAGATCGTCCACCGTACTCTATGCTTGTGCCGTTACAAGAAATTATTTCTGAACACTATGGAATGGCGTCAACAGCATTAACGGTAAAAAACGAATATATGAAACTTACAGATATGCTAGGAACTGAATTCACGATTCTACTGAAATCTAGACTTACAGACATCGCGCGTATTTCTGGTGAAAAAATCGCTCAGGCAATTGGAAAAGTTAGAAATGGTGATATTAGTATAGAACCCGGGTATGATGGGAAGTTTGGTAAAGTTACAATATGGTCGAAAGAAAAAGAGCAAAATAAAACTATAAAACAACAATTAAGTTTCTTTTCGTAATATACTAAGACTATGGAAATAAAAGAATTATCGATATCTGACATTCCTTTTTGGGATGATTTAGTAAAGAAAAGTGCAACTGGATCATTTTTTCAAACAAAAAAATGGCTTGAAATTTGGCTGAAACATTTTCCACTGATTACACATATTTTCGGATTTTACGAAAACAATACTTGTGTCGGAATTGCTCCCTTATGTGAGGTTGAAAATACGATTCAATTCCTAGGAACTGCTCCAGTGCTCGGAGGAGAGTTTGTGAGTGATTTCGGTGACATTATAGTACTACCGGGACATGAGAAACCAGTATGGTCAGTTTTGGTATCATATCTTCAAAAGATATCACGAGGAAAAGAGTTTGTAGGAAAATTTATTCGGGAGGAATCACCTTCATTTTCCGCGCTTTCATCACTGGGAGGGAATATGATCCAAAGCGATGTTTCACCATATATTGATTTGCCAGCCTCCTGGGATGAGTACCTTACGGGACTTGAGCGACACTCTCGTCATGAGTTGAAACGGAAAATACGAAGACTTGAGGAACAAGGAGCCTTTAAGGTGTGCCATGAAGGAGATCCTACAGATAAAGATGAATTTTTTCGACTTATGGCAATCTCGAATGATCAAAAAAGAGATTTTCTTTCTGAGTCGATGAAAAAATATTTTACTGATATCCTTGATACATTTTGGACAGAAAAATCACTCTATTTATGCTTTTTGAAACTTGAAGGCAAAAATATCGCTTGTGTAGTGATGTTTTCTTATAATGAAGAAATCCTGCTATACAACTCCGGGTATGATATTGAGTTTAGACATTTGGCTCCTGGACTTCTTCTTAAAGCGTTTAATATCAAGCACAGTATAGAAGAGAAAAGGAAGCGGTTTGATTTCTTACGCGGGGCAGAGCGATACAAATTTGATCTTGGTGGAAAAGAGAGAAAACTATATAATGTAATTCTCCCATTGTCATAATATGAAAAAAAAGCGGAAAATTCTTGGAATTTTTGCCCATCCAGATGATGAAGCGTTTGGTCCCGGAGGAACTCTGGCAAAT
>CAZYQZ010000027.1:0-9986 GCA_964649915.1 uncultured Gammaproteobacteria bacterium
CCTGTGGGACCAGTGAATCCTGTCGATCCAGTTGAACCCGTGACTCCCACACCTCCACCTCCAGTAGAACCTGTTGAACCTACCGGGCCGGGATTTCCTGTGCTGCCAGTTGAGCCTGTTGGACCGCCGACTCCTGTTGATCCCGTTGTTCCGGTTACCCCCGTTGCGCCCTCAGGTCCTGTTTCTCCAGTTGCGCCCGCAATTCCTGTTGCTCCCGTTACGCCAGTGGGTCCAGAATTACCCTCTGATCCTTGTGCACCGGTTGCTCCTTGACTTCCTGTAGGTCCAGTTTGACCGAGACGAAGAGATGGGGCATTAAACTGCAATCGGGAAATTCCGTTGTCGTTAATAATTGTTATTTCAGGACTAAGACTCTCAATTCGGACCGTATTACCGACACTTCCATTGGGAAGAATTCTGACAACACCCTCATCTACGAACTGGCGAATTATCCCAATTGGTTGAGTAATTCCACTATCAAAGGGTTGTCTGATAGTGGTAGAGTTTTGATTAAACAGACCCAAGGATGTACTAATTCCAAGAACATTTTTTTCATCATCCTCAGATGCTATAGTCAGTTTTAATAACTCCCGCATGATGAAAAATGACGTTGAGTCAGTCGAGATAAGAGTAGGTGTGACTGTGGCGGAGATGATTTGGCGTCTCGTATTGATTGTACCGGAGATAATCAGTCGTTCAGAAGGAAGTAAAATTCTGAAATCTCCGACTAACTCACCGTTTACGATTTTCCCATCGAGTAATTTGACCGTAATGATATTTCCGTCAGGGAGCGTGAGTCCAGAAATCGCTCGATCCACGATCACGGTTTTTTCTGCGTTGCCTTTCTTGGTAAAAAAGAGCTCGATTGTTCCATCATCTGAGCCTAAGTTTCCATACTCACCGTTGGGATAGATGATCGATGTTGAGCCATCAAGATGGTCTGAGATTACCTGAGCTCCATCCAGTGTTGCATAGGAGAAGGATTGATCACTGCGAAGCACAGAAATAAAGAATTTTTTGACAAACTTACTTCGTTTTACTACTTCTGGCGTTATCGCATTGCCAACCGGTGCATTTTTTTGGTTTTGTGAATGCAAAAGAGAGGAGAGGAAGGTTGTGTTTTGGAAAACACTAAAAACTACAGCAAGGATTATGCAGATTAAAATCAGCACCAAAATTAATTGGGATCGTATTTTTTTATGATTTAGTTCATCTGCTTGCATAAAAATTGACCACTTTTAAAAAGCCTAAAACTTCCTTTTTGGGGAAGTTGTATATACATATATGTATGTGTGCATTTCGCATTCCTAGGTTTTTTCCCTCGTTCGATGCCGTGTTAACAGGAGATAGGCGATAATAAATGACATAAGGAAAATGACAATATATATTGAGAAGGTTGCAGCCATTGTGGGATGGAGAATTGATGTGTAGCTTGCTGAAACAATCACCACCCACTCTCGGCCTTCCATTGGTTTAACCACCACCATCGTTCTGTTTCCGCTAGTGTCGTACGAATCAATCACCGGCTGAGTTTGTGAAATAGCTGACTCGATCTGCTCGAAGGTTTCAAGTGTTGTTTGTATTCGGTCTTTATTTGGGTGAAGGATCAGAGTTCCTTTTTGATTAGTGATCATAAACTGTTCACCGAGTGCCGTCGTACCGGTTTGTTGAAGCTTTTCTGAAGTGTAGGGAAGATCAAGTGACCCTATGACTACACCGAGGAGCTCCTTGTCGCTTGAGAGAACTGGGACACCGATAGTCACAGATGGGTGGTTTTGAATAAGGACTGATATATCTGAGATGACAGCTTGTTTAAGATTTAGGATTTGTTTTACATAGGAATTATCAGACAGAGAAATTCCTTCCATAGTTTGCTGCATATATGGATAATTGGAAATGATTGTGCCGTTTTTATCCAAAATAAGAACGAATTCAAGATTTTTGTTTGCCTCGAAGATAGACCGAGAGATTGAGATGAGCGTGTCTTTTTGTTTCTTTTCTTCCTTTTCGCTCTTATCTGTATTTGAGGTAAGAATATCAACGATGATGGGGTTGCTACTTGAGGATTTTAAAGCCTCAGTTGTTCGATCCATCACTCCTTGAACAAACTGGTCTGCATATGAGGATTTATCGACAAGTTGGCTTTTAGTAAATTCCAGAAGGTTACGCTGCATGAGGAGTATTACGGCGATTGTTGAAAGGAAAAGAACAAGAATGATGCCAAAGACTCCAAAGACTGTAAATCGGTCTCTATAGTTACTGAAGCGAAGCGTTTCCCACCAGGGTGCAAACAGAACCATGACTGTTGTTATCAGGAGAAAAAGAGCGCGTGCCCAGAAGATCTCTCGGGCATAAAACACTGATAACATACCCAGAAAAAGTGAGCCAAGGCCCAGGAGAATCCAAAAGATCCGTTTATTTGTTTTGTTGGCGTAGTAGAGTGAACCGATGAATATGCTTGAGACGATGATGCTACCAAGACTATATATGAAGGGCTCATAGGAGAGTGTAATACCAGGAAAGAGGGTAGAGAAGTTGTTGCTATAAAAAAGTCCCGCAGGTACGGTAAGAGTCAGAATGACAACGTAGATCACATACTTATATGTTCCAGAGATGTTTGTAAAAAATGAAAGAAGAAGGGTGAACGCAAGTGATCCAAAGATCGCTGCGCCTTCGATGTCTCGTGTTTGGATCAGTCCTGAAACTAATGCGCAATAGCTTACGATAAGTATCGCGTGGAAAATTTTATGCCAGATACTTTTAGAAAATCCCACAAGGTCAGAAACAAGTAGTCCAATTCCACCGCCGATAAGGATTGGTTGGAGCGCATTGTACAGTGTTTGTTTGTTTGCAAGCGCCGCGTCTGTAAGAGGTTTGGAATAGAGAGACAATCCTGCTCCTAAGATGATTGATGCAATTCCGACAAACCAATCGAAGAAATTAGGGATAGACTTAAACGTATTTCTTTCAGACTCTTGCAAGATGGGGCTTACAGAAAATGAGGGGACAGGTCGTTTGATTTCATAGGTTGGAACAGCATTTTGGGTAGGAAAATTCTGTATTGGCTCGTGGGTGATTTCTTGAGTTTTGAGTAAATGTGCAATTTCTGATTGAGGAATTCTAAATCTTCCTTTTCCGACTCGAACGGCTTTTATCCGCTTCTCTTTTATAAATGTATATATAGAGTTGGTGGAGTAACCGAGGATTTGTGCGACTTGTTTGACTGTGTATGTTGCGGACATGGGCAGGTTCGCAAAGATAAATTAAATCTTGTTAATACTTTTTTTCAAAATCCTCATTTTGAGGCTAGTTTTTACTAGTTTTTACAAGTTTGTATATGTTTAGTTGAAGTTTGTACAAGTTTGTAAAAACCTATAATACAAGTATGTACAACAAGAATTCAGGTGTCAAGTAGGTAAATATTCTTATCATAATCGTATCTTTTTCATATGAATAAGTTGATATTACGGTCTATAATTTATTTATTGACACGATGATGAGATAGTGATAAGAATAAGGTAGGATATTACTTCGTAGACAATTTTCTTTTCTAATAATCATTACGTAATACAGAAAAAAAGATAGAATGCTTACACTCGCATACACAGTCTCACCGGAACTACGTAACAACCTCAATACATTTGAAACACTCCGAAAAGACATTCTTCTTACCATGCTTTCACCGAAGCTTGAACTGCAGTTGAGATTTCGCGCTACCTGTGAGCGAATCCATTTATTTTTGGGAATGAGAGAAGATAAAACCATTTCCCTCAAACAAGTTGTCAGTATAGTAAGCGGCGAATCAAAAAGAGTTGATCCGACAGTCTTAAAGGATGTCCTGTACTATAAACGTGCATATGATTCTATTCGTGAAACCTGGCTTGTCAGTGATAAGCTCGTGCAGGTAAAACACGTTGAGGAAATTGCAACCGGAATATTCGGGCGATATTCTCACACAGTCTTTTCATCTCAAAAGGAAAATTTGAAAAGTTTACTAACGTATCTCCAAGCTCGGAGCGAGCATCCGCTTATCACGGCTGGTCTTGCGTATTCTCAACTTTTGCAGCTTGGCATATTTGAAGAAAGCACCCCCTTTGTCGCCACACTTCTTGCATACCTCTTTCTCTATAAGGATGGATATGATCTTCGAGGTCTTCTGGTTCTTGAGAAATTTCTCTTTGGGAAGTTCCCAGGGATGAAAGAACGGGTTGACGCAATTGCTCACCAAGAGAGTTCTAATGACTTTCTCTTCTACTTCGTTCAAGAAGTGGTTCAGATGACGACAGATGTATTTGAGCAGATGAAGGTTGAGAAGGGAGTTTCAGTAGTGCCATCCCATATCGTGGATCTAAATGAGCGACAAAAAGCGATTTTAACACTCCTTGAGGTACCTGAAGCGGTTATTACGAATAAGAAGGTGCAACGGGAGTTTCATATCTCTCAAATTACCTCTTCTCGTGATCTTGCGAAATTGGTGAACTTAGGACTTCTCTTTCCACATGGGAAAGGAAGATCAGTCTATTACACGAAGGTTTGATGCTACTTCTTTATTTTGCTAATGAGAATCTTATCAACCCGGTTCTCATCTAGGTCGACGATCTCAAAAGTGTGCACTCCCCAGGTAAACCGTTCTCCCAGCTTTGGTATTTTTTCTAAATACGAGATGACGAATCCTCCAAGAGTCTGATAGATATTGAGGTCTTCCTTCGGAAACTGGTCTACATGAAGCAGTTTCTTCGCATCGGGTATCGGATACATTCCATCAATAAGGAGCGATCCGTCAGGTCGTACGATGTAGGATGAGTTATTTTCTACTTCATCGTTTCCATTTTTTATTTCACCAACCAGTGCCTGAAGAACATCATTAAGAGTAATAATACCTTGCACTGTTCCGAATTCATCGATGACGAGGGCGACATGAATAGGGGAGTGACGAAACATCTCCAGCACCTTGAGCGCGCGTGTCGAGTGTGGAACAACAAGTGGTTTAGAAAGGTATTTTTTGAAATCCCTTCTATCACTTCTCAGAAGATAGGTAAGGACATCTTTTACGTGAACTACGGCAGTGATTTTGTCCACTCCGCCCTTGGATAAAAGAACTCGAGTATGATTGTAATCGATAAGAAATTTTAGCGGATCCTTCTCAAACTCTTTAAGCGGGAAAAACTGAATCTGAGTTCTTGGACGCATGAGTGCTTTTACCTGAAGGTCGTCTAGTCGCAGTGCGCGCTCTACTAGTTTTTTCTCCGTTTTTGTGAAGATTCCCATGTCGGTACCCTCTCTGATCAGAATTCTTACCTCATCCTCAGTAATTGCCGGGTTCTTGATAGTCCGAAGTCGCAACGCTTTGAAGACAAACTCTGTCGAACTTGAGAAGACGTGAATGACGGGGGAAGCGACAGCAGAGATGAAGCTCATAAGGGGTGCGGTGAGTGCGGCCACCTTTTCAGGGTTAGAGAGGGCGATTTGTTTGGGAACAAGCTCACCGATAACAATTGTTGCGTAGGTGATGCACAAAACGACGATAATAAAAGAAACAGCGTATGTTGCTGAACCTAAGAACGGAAGTTTTGCAGATAAATCTGTGACGAGACGTCCTTCTCCTATAGCTCCAGCCATGATACTAATAAAGGTGATTCCGATTTGAACTGTGGAGAGAAAGTTGCTTGGTTTTTCGGAGAGCTGGAGAGCTTGTTCAGCCTTTATGCTGCCTTCCTTGGCCATCTGTTTGAGTCTGCTTTTGCGTGAAGAAATCAGTGCGATTTCTGCCATTGAAAAGAAGCCGTTGAAGAGAATGAGCAGGAGAATGACGAGAATATCCATCAGTATGACCTATTATACATAGATACTTTGCTTTTTGTATATGGATTACTTATAGTAGGTGCATGGCTGAAGTTATTCCTGCAATCTTAGAGAAAGATTTTTCCGAGATTGAGAAAAAGATACGACTCGTTGAACATCATGTATCGTGGGTGCAAATTGATATCGCAGACAATACACTTGTGCCCAACAAGACATGTATAGATCCGCTTCCCTTTAAGACGCTTACAACAGAGGTCAATCTCGAGCTTCACATGATGGTGAAGAACCCTCTTTTGTATCTTTCTGAATTTATCGATGCCAAGTTTCGACGCTTTTTTCACCATATAGAAGGTGAGCATGTTGAAGACTACATCATAGAGTGTCAAAAAAAGGGAGTCGGATGCGGACTCGCAATCGATGGCCCCACTCCTGTTGAAGATCTTATCCCGTATATTAAACACGCAGACACAATCCTTGTTATGGCAATTAAAGCAGGTTTTTCAGGAGCAGAGTATAGGGAGGATACGGCTTCCAAGGTCAAGCAGATTTACGAGCTTGGTCCATCACTGCCAATTGCTGTCGATGGAGCGATGAATGCAATAAATGCGGAAAAAGTGGTGAAGGCAGGGGCTGTGAGAATAAATAGCAACTCGTATATTTTCCAATCGACTGATTTAGGTGGGGCAATCTCTACTCTTCGTGCTCTTGAATAGTAGCTGCGCATTGACTTTTACTCCTTCGTACGTACAATAAATGCATGGAGTTGAAAAAAATAGAAGCAGTTGCTCGTTTTTTACGATATTATTCTCTCAAAGTATCCACAGTTGCATCTTCCGGTCATCCCACTTCGTCACTATCTGCAGCAGATCTGATGGCAGCACTTATTTCGCGCGTATTTCGTTTTGACCTTTCTCATCCAGATAATTCAGGGAACGACAGACTTATCTTTAGTAAAGGACACGCAAGTCCACTATACTATTCTCTTTTTGCCGCAATGGGGGCAATTAAAAGAGACGATCTGTTGGGATACCGCAAGTTTACCAGTATTCTTGAAGGACATCCGACATTTCGATTTCCCTATGCCGAGGCCGCAACAGGGTCTTTGGGACAAGGACTATCAATCGGTGTGGGGTTTGCTATAAATGAGAAATACATTGATAAGACTGGCTACAGAACATTTGTTCTTTTGGGCGATGGAGAGATGGCGGAAGGGTCGGTGTGGGAAGCCTTAGCACTCGCATCAAAATATAAACTCGGCCATCTTACTGGCATCATTGATGTAAATAGACTTGGTCAGAGTGAACAGACGATGCTTGGACATGATGTGACCACATATAAGAAACGTGTTGAATCGTTTGGTTGGAAGACCGTAATTATTGACGGTCATGATATGGGTGAAATCCTGCAAGCGTATGAGAATATTGGTAAAGATATGGACACGCCATATATGATCATTGCCAAAACGTTTAAAGGAAGAGGTATCTCATTTATAGAAGACAAGGATAGTTGGCATGGTAAGCCGCTCACAGCAGAGGATTTTGAGAAAGCGGTGCAAGAATTAGGTGTCGTAGATCATGCCTTGAAGGTAGAATTGCAAAAGCCATCCGCCGCCCATGACGTAAGGAAAAAAGGATCAAAAGGAGTAAAACGATCAACGCTTTCCTATAAAAAAGGCGATATGGTTGCGACCCGCAAAGCCTATGGTGATGCCTTGGCTTCTATGGGTGAGGTCTACCCAGAGGTTGTTGTTTTAGATGGTGACGTAAAGAATTCTACGTATGCCGAGATTTTTAAAAAGAAATTTCCAGAAAGATTCTTTGAGATGTATATCGCAGAGCAGAATATGGTAGGTGCAGCGGTGGGACTTGCAAGACGAGGGAAATACCCCTTTGTGTCTACCTTCTCTGCTTTTTTTACTCGAGCCTATGACCAAATCAGGATGAGCGTTCTATGCGGTGTTGGCATTAATTTTTGTGGCTCACACGCTGGAGTTTCGATAGGCGAGGATGGTCCATCTCAAATGGGTCTTGAGGATCTATCGATGTTTCGTTCCATATTTGGTTGTAAAGTGCTATACCCTTCAGATGCTGTAGCTACAGCTGTACTTGTGGAAGAAATGGTGAATGAAAAGGGAATGACCTATCTTCGTACGAGTCGTCCTGCCACTCCCGTAATCTACGATGTAAACGAAAAGTTTCCAATAGGAGGAAGTAAGGTTCACCGGGCGAAATCCTCACACACAAAAAAAGTAGTAATAGTCTCAGCGGGTGTGACCCTTTTTGAATCATTGAAAGCCCAAGAAGAATTAGTGAAGGAGGATATAGAGGTAATCGTAGTTGACGCGTATAGTATCAAACCAATTGATGAAGAAACACTGAAAAAGCTTGCAGAAGAAGCAGATACGTTTATTACGGTAGAAGATCATTGGTTTGAGGGTGGACTTGGTGATGCTGTGCTAAACGTTTTCGCAACTGATCCGAAAGTACGTATTCATAAACTTGCGGTAACGAAGCTCCCCAGGTCCGGAAAACCATCAGAACTTCTTGAATTTGAGGGTATTTCATCTTCAGCTATCATAAAGAAAGCTCTTGCAATCATATAATCGCTTGATTTATTCAACCTATAGTACTACAATTGCCAATCCGTATGAGAGGATCAGAGGCGAGAGTACATCCAGGCGTGAATATTGCTCCAGGTAGGGAAGCAGCTCCTCAGTTTATTAGACCCCCATCACTCCCACATATTCCAGTATTTGAACGACAACGATCAATCAGTAAAGAGAGGTTGAGTGTTGCCCGCCATGAAGCCAACCACATATTCGCAGCATTTCTTGTAGGTGGCGAGGTTCATAGCGTGTCGGTAAAACCGGAAGGGAATAGTCTGGGGCGCACCCAAGTCTCCGCCAGTCTTGAAGCATTTCAGATTATCGCAGCAGCTGGCACGGTGGGACCGGGTGCTGCAGGGTATGGAGGGGATTTATCACAAATTGCCAGGATCGATCGGTATCTAGAGAAGAAACCGGGCTCATCAATCGACAGTGCTATTGCTACCGCAACCTCACTTATTTACTCTCACTATCCGAAAGAAGTTCAAGAAAAAGTTGCGGAGATGATTGCCTTTGTTGGTGAAGCCTCTGGTGGAGAAATTCGCAAAATGATCAACCGTGCATTTTGGGAAGTAGCGAATGAAGAAAATAATTTTGCCATGCTTAGAGACTATAAAACTTTTTCCACAGACAGAAAGGAAAAGTATGATTATTGGAAAAAAGAAAATGTAAATGTTCCAGATGGAGCTGTAGTGATTGATGTTTCAGATACGACCATTACGTTTAAGCACAAATCTGCATTAGGTGTCGTAGAGACGAAAACTCGGTGTAGAATTTGTGGGAAAGAAGGCGTGCATTCCCATGATGAACAAGGCCGTAGAGAGCGCCGGGGGCAGGAAAATAAGATTGAGAAAAGTAACATACCCATATTTGAGCATGAAGCGACTATTTATAAACGGACACCAACTGGAAATATCATCTCGATGCAGTGAGTATTTTCAACGGTATTGACACATCCTAAATAGTTTTTTACAGTGATACTATGGATACCACCGTTCATAAAGGTGTTCTCATACTTCTTGCGATTATCCTCATAGGTGCGGGGTTTTGGTATGTCACAATCTACAGTACACAAAGCAGGGCGAAGACCCGTCATGACATGAAAGTATTATCAGAACCGTTTACTCCTGCTCCACACAAAAAATAGTTTCATGTCTTAGATTATAGACCGGTTTAACTACGTGCGTTACAATTCAAATCGGAGACGGCAGACATGTCTGAAGCAAAACTGATATCAGCAATTCAAGAATTTGGAAAAAGATCAGTACTATTACTTTCTCCTCCAGCAGTACCTGAGAGCACAACGTCAGTAGTATATTCTTGTGCTCCTGAATGCACTCTTTACGATAGATGTGCCAGTAAGACACAAGAACCTGTTCAAGCCGCCGCAACACTTATCTCTGGATCTAATCGGACCTACTCTCCATTTACTGAGTGTTCGACACGCGAAAATATCCCACTAGGAGCAAATGAAACGGTGTTATCAGCTTCTCTCACTCAATCAGGTTCAGATATGAACGTGGTATTTTCCCGAAGCGCTCGCCCCACTTGAATATATCTATCCTGCGTACTATAACTT
>CAZYQZ010000028.1:0-9958 GCA_964649915.1 uncultured Gammaproteobacteria bacterium
CAAAAAACACTCTTTTTCTTTCAGAGACTGATCGCATGTTATGCGCCTAACTGATGGTCAGTCTCTTTTTATTTTTAAGGCAAGTAAAGGAGATTGTTATAATGGGACCAAATGAGCCAAAAGAATAATATGATCTAATGGAGCTTATGGAAAGGGTGATAGTGAAGGCGTCCTTCACAGATGAAGATTCCAACAAAAACAAGAATACTACCGCCTATAAAAATGGGTGTAATGACCTCTCCCAGTAATGGAAGTGCGATAAGTGCCGCAACGACCGGGTCAATGTATGTAAAGATTCCCACTTCCTGCGTTTCTATCCGTTTCATTCCCCAGTCATACAGTATATATGCACAAAATGAAGATAGGAAAATTCCAAAAAGAATTCCCAGCATCCCTCGATTATCCAGTGTGGCAAATGGGTGTTTGGTTACTGCTTCCCAGATAAAAAGTGGAAAAAATGTCAGCGCACCGATAGTGAATGACCAGAAGGTAATCGTCGTCACTCTATATTGTTCCAGCAGTTTCTTCCCAACAATTGTGTGAACAACCGCTCCGAAGGTGGCGAGAACAAAAAATATATTACCGATAATACTTCCATCCAAGCCTTTTTCTACGAGTGGTTGACCAACGATGACGAGGATACCCAGAAGACTAACAAGAGTTCCGGTAAGCATCTTGGGATGCATTTTTTCTTTAAGGAAAAATATTGAGATGAGATAGAGAAACACTGGTCCTGAGGACGCGATGATGGGCATATTTATCGATGGAGCATAGGCAAGTCCTAAAAAAAAGAAACTAATATTTAAAGTGATTCCAAAAAATGAAAATAAAAAAAGAGAAAACCAATCTTTTCTTTCCACATGCAATTTGTTTATTGCAAATGGAAGAAGTAGAGCAGCTGCGCCAAAGAAGCGAAGGTGCGCAAGAGTAAATGGTGGAATGTTTTGAAGTGAGAGTTTAAAAATAGGAGATGCAGCTCCCCAGATAGCGTTTGCAATTATAAGCGCCAGAATAGCACGTTTATGGGTTTTGGAGAGCATGGGCAAGATCCTCTTTTGAGATATTTTTCTGCGATCGGTCTTTCAGATTCTTCACTGTCACAGTGTTATTTTTTACTTCTTCCGGTCCGATAATTGCAACGTAGGGGATACCCTTCTTATCTGCATACTTTAGTTGTTTTTCCATTTTAGCGTTTGGATCCGGATAGATTTCAGTATTAATTCCCATGCTGCGTGAGTATGTAGCAAGAGTGAGTGAATTTGATACTTCTTGTGGTGAAAAAATCGAGACCAGAAGCGTACTCGCTGTTTGAAACGATGGGGCAATGTTAAGTTCAATTGTTGCTTCAAGTAAACGGTCAAACCCAAAAGCAAAACCAACCGCTGGTACATCCTGCCCGGTGAATAGTCCGATTAACTTATCATACCGTCCTCCACCACAAACTGATCCTGCTGTATATCCGTCGATAAGTACTTCAAAAATCGTCGAGGTGTAATACTCGAGTCCGCGCGCAAGAGTAGGGTAAAATACAAGCGAATCTTTAGAAACACCAAGTTGAAACGCATAGTCTGCGACTGAGAGAAGATAGTCGGTTTGTTTATTACCCTCAATAGTGTCGAGAATATTTGGGTCATACCCTTTTTCTTGTAACTCTTTTCGTACACCATCTTTTCCGATTTTATCTAACTTATCTACGACAAGAATTGCTCCCGAAGCAAGTGTGGAAAATAACGCTCTATCATTGTAGCGAATAGAAAAGGATGTGAAGCCAATATTTTTTAGTACATGATATAAAACCGCAATAATTTCTGCATCGGCAAGGGGAGAGGCAATACCGAAAATGTCCGCGTCACATTGAAGGAATTCTCTATATCTCCCTTTCTGGGGTTTCTCAGCTCGAAAAACGGGTTGGATTTGATATCGGCGAAACGGCTTAGTAATTTCTGGGTATTGTGAGACGACCCGGGCTGTGGGGACAGTTTGGTCATAGCGAAGAGCTACATTTCTTTCACCTCTATCAGTGAATCTATACAGGAGCTTATCAGCCTCTGGACCATATTTTCCCATTAAGACTTCTTCGTACTCGATAGCAGGCGTTTCTAAAGGATCGAAGCCAAACAATTCAAAACTTTCAACAATCTTACCTACAATCCATTTTCGGTGAAGCGCCTGTGGGGGAAGGAAATCTCGAAAACCTTTTAGTGTTTGTGCTTTAATCATAGAATAATATGTTCCTTACTGGAGTTTGACAAAATTTCATTTTTATCTTTTCCTAATAGTATCAAATCCTCTATCCTCACGCCACATTCACCCGGAATGTATACTCCTGGTTCAATTGTCACGACCATACCATCTTGCAACGTCTCTTTTCCTCCAATTCGTATTCGAGGTGATTCATGAATTGCAAGACCAACTCCGTGTCCTAAACCATGCTCGTAAACAGGAAGATGGGTATCTTTAATATAGTTTCTGGCATACGCATCAATATCTCCACCAGTTTTACCTAAACGAAGATGTTTAATTGCCATTTCTTGAGATTCCAAAACGGTATCGTACACATTCACCCAAGATTCTTTTGGTGTACCGAAGAAAACGACACGAGTCATGTCAGAACAGTATCCATCTATCTTCGAACCAAAATCGAGCAGTATAAGGCTATTTTTTTTCAAGCATTGGTCCTTTGAGGGCATATAATGTGGAATTGCTGCATTTTGATTGAAGGCGACAATGGGAGCAAAGGCGATATCATCAGCTTCTGTTTTCATGAAAAACTCAAGCTTTAGAGCAAGTTCTTTTTCAGAGACATTTTCGTGGATGTGTTTTTGGATATATCTGAATGCTCCGTCTGTTTTTTGGACAGCTTTTCGTATGGAGGTAATTTCCTGTGTATCTTTAATAACACGGAGTGTTTCCACAATGTGTAACGTAGGGATAAGAGTCAGGGGTAGCTTTTTCTGCAACGATTCCAACTCTGTTAGAGTCATGGCGTCTTTTTCAAATCCGACATGGGAAAGATGTTCCCGACTGCATATCTCTTGTATGTAATCAGAGAGATGTTTTTCACCTGTTATTTTCAAACTTTCAAATCCATCTCCACCATCTTTATACATGTCAAAGTACGTCGGAAACGTGAGAAGATATGCGTGATATTTCGTAACGAAGAAAAACCCTTCGCGCTCATTTGGCGAGAGTCCAAAAAATCCACTCAAATAACTGACGTTATGTTGATTGGTGATAAATAATCCGTCAATGTTTTCATGAGAAAAAAGTTCACGAAGTTTAAGAATTCGTTTGGACATTGTTATTGGGATATTTAGTCAACACTTGAACGAGCAAGTATAGCAATTCCGCGTCTACTGCTTCCGAAAAGGCGAGCAAAGGAAAGGATTGCTTTTGGAAGAATTGCGTGAGTATAGAGATTTACCAATGACGGGTAATTTTTTGCTTTCCAAAATACACCACCCTCCATCACTATTGGAATTATTCCTTCTGTTTTATTAATCTTTAAAAGAATACCACATAGCTGGATGGCAACAATCTGTGCGGAACGATGGTATATGAGTTGAGCAAGAGATTGTATGTATTCTTTCTGCTCTTTTGTAGTGTGTTTAGGGAACGGGTATGCGTTTGTCAAAATGTCGTTTAATTCATCAGTTGTTGACAGTGTGTAATCATCAGGAAAAATTTGTTTTTTTGCTTCATTAAATAACTGATAGAGATATTCTCCAGACACTTCCTTTTCCGCGAGAGAATATCCCACGTCGTCACTTTTTTTATCAACGACAGAAAGGTACGGGTTACCTTCGACTGCGTTAAAGTTCTTAGACTCGATATTTACAGCAACATCATTTTGGACATATCCGGGCAGTTGAGAAAGCTTAAGAGGTGCGACATTTACACGCTTATCCCAGTATGCGAAGTTTAGACCAGTTCCGACCACTCCCGCAACTTCCACATTTGCACCACCCAGAAGAAGACAGATTGCATCATTTGCAACAGATACTGTAGTGTCAATCGAGTATTCAGTCTTCAAAAATTTGTGATACTCTTGTCCAACATTTTTACCAACCAACCCCTCAAACGTTCTCCCTTTAGTCATGTACATAAGTTTTCCATCTAAAAAACGATCAACAAGAAGGGGAGTTAAGGGGTACGCAAGTCCGATGCCTATCGGTAGCGGCATTGCTTTCGGAGCAACTTCAAGAATGTTTTTTGTAATAAAATGAAAAAGTTTTTCGCGAGTGGTTTTTTTGGGTAATTCAAAAATTTTTCTACCAGAGAAAGAAATTGTTTGATCCTCGGCGATTTTGAATAAAGAAACATATCCGTTTGTTCCGCCGATTGCGACAGCTATACCTTTCCCTGGTTTTGTTGAGATTTTTGCGATTGGATTTAGGATACTGGGAAGTGAAGATGTTTGGTTTGACAACGCTGCTGTCAGCTCGTTTCTGAATTTCTGCGCAAGGGGCATGAGACTCGATGGAGGAATCAGGGGATATAGTTCTTCAACAGATTTCATATCGTAAAAACATATTCTACTATACCATAAAAATATTGGTATTCCACCTCTACGGTTTTGTGGGAGTGACAGTTTTGTTTTCGGAAGAAGAAGTATTCTCGCTTGTCGTATTTTTTTGTGTTATATCCAGAAGCACGAGTATACGCTGCGCCGAAATGTGATTTTCTTCCTTTTTGGGTGAGGTTCCAATCACCTGAATCGTAAATCCAACTTCAAGTTTTGAAAATCCACTTTTTGTTTCACCTTCGGCTTTATTGTAGGCTGCAGTTTTAGTATACGGTTCTATATCGATAAGTACTGAAGTATTTTTATCAGTTTTGATGGAAGTAGTGAAATTTTTACGATCTATTTCCGTAATTGTTCCAGTATAAAACTGTACTGGAGTAGTAAGAATGTAAATATATTTTGCATCAATTGTAGAGCTTGCTGGATCCTCATATCCCAAAACCGCAACAGTGTCGCCCTTCTCAAGGTTTGACGCTGTCGAGTCGACTCGATCCCCATTTGCATGTATTTCGTAGACAGTTGTATCCTCAGATAATGAAATTGATGACGATCCTGCAAATGTATTTAGTGAAAGAGTTTCTTTTGTCAAAGAATCAATAGTCCCAAGTCTCCCTTTTTTTTCAGTGTTTCGGATCTCAGCTACTTTTGTTGCAACTTTCTCTTTTAATATTTTAATTTTGTCTAAATTTTGCGATGCTGGTGTCGGGGTTTGAGTTGGTGTTACTTCTTTTGTTGGAGTAGTTTGCGCACTAACAATAACTGGTTGAGTTACGGTAAGAAGTACACTAAAGACAAGGAGTTGAAAGAAAGTTTTTTTCATAGTTATAGTTTCTCCGGCGTATAAAAGAGTGTCAATATCTTTGTCTGTGTAAGGGTATCATTTTTATACTCTGATACGTAATAGACATTTGCTCCCTCAAGGAGTGTTTCATCAACGCTAAATGTACCGTCTGCACTAACAACAACTTCCTGTTCTTCATCTTCTGACGTGACTATTATTAATGTGTCCTTGGGAGCTGTGCCTTGTATTTTCACTTTTTTATCGGCTGAAATACTATTATCTGATGGGGAAGTGACTGAAAAAAGTGTGGTTGGAGCAATTGTTGGTACCACAGTCTTCTTTCCTGTAATATTTTTGAAATTAGGAAGTGAAAAAGAAAAAGAAGGGAATTTCAGGTTCTTTTCTTTTTTCAAAATCGTCGGAATATTTAAAAAGAAAAAAGCAATGCAAAGACCGATAGAAAACCCAGTAATGATCGCAATAAGTGTTTCCTTTTTCATCGGATCTATAGTACGAATAGAACCATCTCTTGTCAAGAAGGGGGAAACGTGATACAACAATAAAACTATGGAAATTACCCCGCTTGGACTCTCATCATTTAAGCTTCGAGGTAAAGCAGCGACAGTAGTTCTTGACCCCTTTGATCCTAAAGTTGTTGGCCTGAAGTTTCCAAAAGTGAGTGCTGATATTGTCGTCATTTCACATGAGCATCCAGATCACAATAGAAGAGATTTGGTGGATGATGCGCAAATTGTTATTGAGGGCCCAGGAGAGTATGAAGTAAAAGGAGTGAAGGTCTTGGGTATTTCTACCTATCATGACAAGGAAGAGGGTAAAACTCGGGGTAAGAATACAGTATATAGAATCGTTATAGACAAAGTGTCAATTGTGCATTTGGGAGATCTCGGCCATAAGCTTTCTGATGCCCAAGTAGACCTGCTTGAAGGAGTTGATATCGTATTAATTCCTGTTGGAGGTGTATATACGATCACTCCGCAGGAAGCGGCTGTTGTCGTTTCACAAATTGAACCCAAGATGATTATCCCTATGCATTATGGCAGACCTGAATTGTCCGCAGAAGTCTTTGGAAAACTTTCTCCAGTATCAGACTTTCTCAAAGAGATGGGTAAAGAAGTAATTGTCCCACAACCAAAACTTGTAATCACGAAAGATAAATTACCTATCGAGCCTACCATTATTGTTCTTGAATAAAACAGGAATCACCCTATTTTTATGCAACCGAAAGTTCCCCCTCATGATGACTCTGCAGAAACGTCTGTCTTAGGCGCAGTGCTTATTGATAAGGATGCTCTTTCTGAAGTAATTGATTTTTTGCGTCCGGAACATTTCTACAAAGATGTGAATGGTTGGATTTACGATGCAATGCTTTCCCTTTTTGAAAAAAATGAACCTGTTGATGTGGTTACCGTTACCTCGCAGCTTAAAAAAATGGGGAAATATAAAGATGCGGGTGGAGCAGCGTACCTGTCTGACCTCACGGGATCAGTGCCGACTTCTGCAAATGTAGAGAGTTATGCTCGGTTGGTTCACGATCACTACACGAAGCGGTCACTCATTCGCGCTTCAGCAAAAATTACAGAAACTGCGTTTGACGAGCGAGGCGATGTACGTTCAATTCTTGATCATGCAGAATCTGAAATTTTTGCAATATCTCAAGGAAGTGTCGGAAAAGACTTTATACCAATAAAAGATGCGCTTGCAGAAAGCTTTGACCGTCTTGATGAGCTTCATAAAAAAGGTTTAACTCTTCGTGGTGTATCTACTGGGTTTGCTGATCTGGACCATAAACTTTCGGGTATGCAGGCATCAAACCTTGTTATTCTTGCTGCACGTCCAGGACAGGGAAAAACTGCATTTGTTCTTAATATCGCTCAGCATGTAGCGGTGACCAACAAGCAAGCTGTTGGAATATTTTCGCTTGAAATGAGTAAGGAAGAACTGGTGGATAGACTTCTTGTGGCGCAAGCAGATATTGATGCATGGAGACTAAAAACAGGAAGGCTGACAGATGAGGATTTCTCCAAGTTATCTGAAGCGATGGGAGAGCTTGCAGATGGACCTCTCTATATTGATGATACGCCTGGACTTAATATTCTTGAAATGAGAACGAAGGCGAGAAGATTGCAAATTGAGCATGATGTGAAACTTATTATTGTTGATTACCTTCAGCTTGTCGATCCTGGAAGACGGTTTGATAATCGGGTCCAAGAAGTATCAATTGTATCTCAATCACTGAAAAATATTGCACGTGAATTAAAAGTTCCGGTTCTTGCTGTCTCTCAGCTTTCTCGTGCGGTAGAAGCACGTGGAACCAAGGTTCCACAACTTGCAGATCTTCGTGAGTCCGGAGCTATAGAGCAAGACGCAGACGTAGTCATGTTTTTATATCGACCCGAAGTTGAGAGTGAGAAATGGGAAACAACACCGATCGTGAAGCTACTTATCGCAAAACACCGTAACGGACCAACTGGAGAAATTGATCTACTCTTTAAGGGCGATCGTATTAGATTCTATAATGTAGACAAAAGTACGATAACCACCTAGCCAAGTAAGCACGAGTGGGCGGGGAGGGACTTGAACCCACACGGCGCTTGCACGCCATAAGTTTTTGAGACTTACCTGTCTACCAGTTCCAGCACCCGCCCTTCTACTTGATTGACTGTCGTCATTATATTTTGTTACAATCGCCTAAGTCAATTATTGATATGAATTTTACCCCAAAAACTACATCTCCGGATAAAATTGAAGCGGATTTACTTATTCTTTTTTCATTTGAAAACGAGCCAATTTCAGAGTATGCACAGTCATTGTTACCTGCGATAAAAAGTTTACCGGACATTCTCAAAAAAGAACAGTTTACTGGGAAGACTGGACAGTCGGTATCCATTTACACACAACCACTTATTTCTTCCTATAAAGTGTTATTTATGGGAGTTGGAAAAGAAGAAAAGATTTCCCTCGCTAGTATCCAAAAAAGTATTGCGCTAGCGACTCGCAAAGCGAAAGTCATCAAAAGTAAAAAAATTGCGTTTCTTTTTCCAGAAAAGTGGTTTAAGAAATTCTCCACTGAAGTGATAGGGCAGGACGCTGTTGAGGCGGTTATGCTTGGTGGGTATCAGTTTACTCGATATAAAAGTGAAGAATTCCAAAAAGAGCAAACAATCATCGAGGAAGTATATTTTCTTGCTCGAGCAAATCGATTGGATGGAATTGAAAAAGGGAAAGAACAGGGATATATACTCGCGCAGGCAACAATTTTTGCGAGAGACCTCGTCAATGAGCCATCCGCTGTCTCTACACCGACACACCTTTCTCGCGTTGCCCAAGATATCGCAAAAAAATCAAACGGTGCTGTTAAAGTGAAAATTATGGAAAAAGAAGAAGTGCAAAAATTGGGAATGAACGCGTTCTTAGGTGTTTCTCAAGGATCAGAAGAGCCCCCCAAGTTCATCACACTTACATACAAAAGTGCACATCCCAAAAAGAAAGTCGTGATTGTTGGGAAGGGTATAACGTTTGATACGGGTGGATTATCACTTAAACCTCCCGAACACATGGAAACGATGAAACTGGATATGGCAGGGGCTGCTGCGGTTTTAGGCATATTTTCTACCCTTGCCCAACTGAAACCAAATGGAGAAGTCATTGGGGTGATTGCAGCATGTGAGAATATGCCATCGGGCAAAGCTGTTAAGCCAGGAGACATATTACGGGCTATGAACGGTAAGACAATTGAGGTGTTAAACACAGATGCTGAAGGAAGACTTACGTTTGCTGATGCATTATCCTTTGCAGTTCTTCAAAAACCGGACGCGATTATTGATCTTGCAACACTTACAGGGGCGTGTATGGTAGCCCTGGGTGAACAAATTGCTGGGTTATGGGGCAATAACCAAACTCTTATAGATGAGGTCATACAGTCAGCAAAAAAAGCAGGTGAAAGTGTCTGGCAGATGCCTCTTGAGAGTGAATATAAGCCTCTGATTAAAAGTCATATTGCTGATGTAAAGAATATTCAAACAGGTAGATATGGTGGTGCAATAACTGCCGCGCTTTTCTTAGAAGAGTTTGTTGATAATCGTCCATGGGTCCATCTTGATATTGCAGGGCCGGCATATGAAGAACGGGGTAGTGCGCTTGTCGCTCGGGGTGGTAGTGGGTTTGGTGTTCGTACTGTTCTTCAATATCTCCTTAGTCTCTCATGAAGTATTTTCTTAGTTTTGTTTTTATTATACTGAAAGCAGGTATATGAGTTCATTTGTTAAAGTCTTACAAAATACGAATTTCAGAAATCTTTGGTTTTCCCAAATCATCTCACAAATTGCTGTAAATATGTTCGGATTTATTCTTATGTTGCGAACATATCAGCAAACATCCTCAAACGTAGCCGTATCAGGAATATTTATTGCATTGGGGATTCCGGCAGTTCTTTTTGGTGTCATCGCTGGAGGAATAGTTGATAGGTATGATAAGAAAAACGTTCTGATCATCTGTAATGCGCTTCGCGTTTTGGTTCTTGGGGTTTTTTATTTTATGTCTTCATCTCTTGCTGCCGTGTATATAATTGCATTTTTATTTTCACTTATTACCCAGTTTTTTATTCCAGCTGAAGCGCCATCCATCCCGCGTCT
>CAZYQZ010000029.1:0-9895 GCA_964649915.1 uncultured Gammaproteobacteria bacterium
TGCGTGCGCCATACGCTGATCCACCCATGCCGGCGATAACTATGTTTTCAGCTACCGAATAATCAGGTGGAAACGTCATTGATTGTGTTTGGGTCCATGCCTGAATCAGCTGATCAGGTAGCATAGAAACAGATCCTGATGCGTTGGCAACATCTAGCGTCTTAATTGCGGAAAGATCATCAAGAGTGGGCATAGTTATTTTTGTTCTCCCCCAAGCGATTTGATTCTACCGACAAGCTGTGAAAGAGCGTCGTGCAAAATGGCTGGTGAATCCGCTTCAACGTTTAATCGAAGCAGCGGTTCAGTTTTTGAGGCACGAATGTTAAACCAGTATGTGGGATACCAAACCGACAAACCATCCAGGTCATCAATTGAGGTTGCATCTGTATGTTCCTCACGAATAGTTTTTACAACGTCGGCGATGTTTGAGACTTTAAAATTGATTTCTCCGCTTTGTGGGTAGGTATCGAATTCTTTAACAATTTCTGATACTTTTTTTCCAGAAGCAGAAAGGAATTCAAGAAAGATTAACGCGGTAATGAGTGAACTTTCTGCGTTGAAATCTTCTTTGAAATAATAATGACCTGAGTGTTCTCCAGCAAACAGTCCGTTATTTTCTCTCATATACTGCTTAATAAATGAATGGCCAACCCGAACTCTCAAACTCTTTCCCCCGAGTGACTTCACAGTTTCAGGGACAATACGTCCGCAGATTGCGTTGTATAAGATCATACTACCCGGTTTTGTCGATAAGAGATGTTTGGCAAGTATTGCTGTCGTAATTGTTCCTGATAACGTTCGTCCAGTTTCATCAAGAATAAATAGTCTGTCAGCATCTCCGTCAAAAGCGAATCCAACATCAGCGTTATTAGTTTTAATCGCTTCTTTTAGATCTTCTAAATTTTTTTCTTCAAGTGGATTAGGGACATGATGTGGAAAGGTACCATCTGGTTCAAAATACAACGGTACAATGTGAACGGGAAGTTTCCCTATCAGTTTTTGCCAAGACGGTCCTGCCATTCCATTTCCTGCGTCAGCAACAATCGTCAGAGGACGGAGTTTTTCAGCGTGAATAAAAGAAAGTGTATGCGCAATCCAGTCGTCCATTAGATCCATCTTCGTCACAGTTCCTATTTTGGAGCTTACGGGAAATTCATTTCTTTTAGCAAGATCCCGAATTTGTGGAAGTCCATCCTCTCCGTTGAGGGCAATAACACCTCGTCGAACAATCTTTAATCCGTTATACTGCGGAGGGTTATGAGATGCTGAAACGATAGCGTTGGCAGCGAAGTTATATTTACCAGACGCAAAATAGTGTATTTCAGATGAAATCATTCCCAAATCAACAACGTCAACTCCTTGAGAGGTAATTCCCGAAATCAATGCTTTCGCAAGGCTAGGAGATGATGTTCTCATGTCTTGTCCTACACCGATGGGACCGTTCCCTATATATACAGCAAGAGCTTTTCCAATGCGCTCATACATCTCCTCCGTTACTTCTGTTGGATACACCCCTCTCACGTCGTAGTCATGAAATGCGTTCGTATTAAAATCCATAGTAAATTTTATGCTAAAGACTCAGAAGAAATATGTCAAGAAGTTGCGGTAGTGATAATGGAGTTAGTCCAGATTTGATCTTATAGTCGATATCCAAAAGTTTCCGATAGTTCGCAACAAGCTTCTCTTGCGAAAAAACTCGAAGCTGAGAAGAGAGTTTGCTTGCTTGCCAGGGAGGAAGAGGTGACGGTTTTCCCTGCTGTGGGTCTTTAAGCAGAAGTAAATTCCGAAACTGTCTCACGATCATTACAAAAAGAATTTCTGCAGGTTCTTCCTTTAAAAGGGTATGAAACTGTTCAAGAAGTACCACGGATGTCGCTATCCCGATACTATCAACAAAGCGAAAAACACTCAGTGACGGTTTAAACGATTGTACCTTAGCCTTAGGCAGTTTCTTCAAAACCGCGGCTGTTACATCCTTGTCATCCCACAATACCAAGTCAGAGTCATACATTCCACGTGCTATATACAGTATCAACTCATCACGAGATTTAGAGGGACGACTTGATAATAAATTTTCAATAATAACAAGTCGGGATGATGAAAAAAGTGATCGAGACTCAAGTATGGTTGTCAGTTCCGGCAATGTAAGCTTCTCGCCGTTTATAGACTGAATCTCCTTTTCCTTTGCTTGGTCTCTCAATTGGAGCAACGTGTTTCTTGATGACAAAGCATCCTGCCCGTGTAGTATCGTGATCATGCTCTTTACTGGAATTTGTGTAACGCGAAATTTATTATATCATTGTATATAGCATATGACGGGCAGAACACACGATCTTACTGCGTTTACACTTTTAAATTACCTTTTTATCAGCACACCACTGACCCAGATGTCTTTTGGTACACTCATAACATCTTTAGGGAGTTGTCTTATCGGTGGAATATTTCCTGATATCGATCAATCTACCGCAAATATTTGGAATCGTATACCTGGAGGATCAATTATAGGGAAAATTCTAAGTCCCCTCCTCGGAAGTCATAGGCTCATTTCACACTCGTTTGTAGGCATTATCATAATAGGAATTCTTGGTCGAATCACGCTCGCAAAAGTTAATACGATTTTTCTTGTAAACATGGATATCGTGTGGGTTTCATTTATGGTTGGCTATATCTCGCATATTGGTATTGATCTTTTTACAAAAGAAGGCGAACCTTTATTTTTTCCACTTCCGTTTAAAATTGGTATTCCTCCACTTCATGTGTTGCGTCTTAAGACAGGTGGACTTATTGAAAAATCGATTGTATTCCCCTCCTTAATGATTGCAAACGGCTATCTATTCTACATGCATTATCATCGGTATCTTGATTTTTTACGTCTCTATATTAAATAACCTATAATTCCCGTTTAATTACAGCTTTAGCTTCTAATAAAACCCTTCTGTGATCTATACAAAACCTATAATCTATGGTATACTCCGTCTCCTTTATGATGAAAAGACTCACCGATCTATCTCGATCTATTCGACGCAGCTTGGTACCACTTCAAACGATTGTCGTACACCTACGGGAAAGACTAAAGACTATCAGCAAGAGAATACTTCGTCGTATTGATAGCCATCCCGTTCAAAGTTTCCTTATACTTCTGGGAGTGTTACTCCTTTTGATAATTGTGGGAAATCTTCTTAGAAAACCACCTTCCACTGTTGAAAAAAAGAAAGAAGCTAAAGTTGTTGAAACCTATTCGATAGGGAATGCTCCAACAATATCTGTTGTGGCTCAGATACAACGGTCCGGTGTCGTCACTCTTACCGCTCAAACAGCAGGTATCGTACAGACGATTTACAAGACGGAAGGATCATACGTGAATCGTGGTGATTGGATTGTGGGTACGTCTACAAATTATACCGGCGGGAATATCGCTTCTGTCACACGACAAATCGCAGAAAAAAACTATAAATACGTTGTCGATACGTATGATAAGCAGAAAGATCTCATCGAGAAACAAAAACAAATAGCGAGTGATACAAGTTCACTTTCAGATGATTTACGCAGTATTATGGATCATTCAGTCAATGACACTCAGAATCTTGTAAATCTTAATTCGGACATTATCAATAGTCTGAATTCACAAATCACAACACTGCAGCAAACAAATATAAATGGTTCCAACGATGCCGCCATTCTTCAAGCAAAACAAACACTCTCTGGTATTTCCAGTGCCCAACTTTCACTTCAAAGTACACTGCGAAATACCCAGTACGAAGTGAATGGAGACAACGAGCCATCGGCACTTAGCCACACAGGGAAAGATGTAACATTGGAACAGCTTGATTTACAGCAAAAATCACTCGATTTAAACCGTGAAGTGGCAAAGCTAAATCTTACACTGTCACAACTTGCTGAGTCACTCATGTATCCTTCCTCACCAGTAAGTGGTGTTATTGAGCGTATTCATGTCACTGTAGGCCAGTCTGTAACTCCTGGTACTATTCTTGCAACGATAACGGGAACAAAGAATACAGCTACGGCACTAGTCCTTACCTCAAAAGATATAGCCTACAACATATCGCGCATTGAGAAAACTCTCTATACTGATGGCGGAAAAACATACGAATTAACACCCACCTATATTTCAACTCAGCCAACGGATGGACAGCTTTATTCGATACTGTACACACTTTCAGATGCTATTGCGCAAACCATGAGTAACAAATCGTATATATCGCTTTCAATTCCTGTGGGAAGCGCAAAAACTACCAGTATTATTCCCTATGTTCCTCTTGATAGTGTGTATCAAACACAAGACCATTCTTACATTTATATTGCCCAAAAGAGTGCTCAAGGCTATGTCGTCAAAAGTAAAATTATTACACTTGGAAGCGTTGTTGGGTCCTTTGTAGAGGTAAAAAGTGGTCTTACATCTTCTGACATGGTCCTTCTTACCCGGTCCGTTATCGAGGGAGATAGTGTATCAATTAAATAATTCCCTATGAATAGTAAAAAGAACGGCGCACCTACCCACGTCTCGTATTTGGACAAACTTACCTTCGACCCGAAATTATTACTAGGGCCGATATCACGGTACCTTAAAAATTTGCGTGTCGTTATACTTCTTGTTTTCACAATTGCCTTCTTGGGAATCACAAGTTTTCTCACTCTTCCCAAACGTCTTAACCCAGAAATCAAGATACCGATCGTAACAGTAGTGACCATTCTTCCTGGAGCATCACCTGAGGATATAGAATCGCTTGTAACTGTTCCCCTTGAAAATGAAATAAAAGGACTCTCTGGAATTGACACTCTTACGTCGGTTTCCCGTGAGAATCTTTCAGCTATCTCTATACAGTTTACCTCTGGAATTGATGCAGATAAAGCAAAGACTGATGTGAAAAATGCAGTTGAAACTGTAACTACGCTACCAACTGACGCGCAAATACCCAACGTACGCGCTCTGGATTTTGAAGATCAGCCGGTTTGGGTATTTACACTGTCAGGAAAAACTGATGACGCGTCGTTATTTACCTTTTCTAAAAAAATTAAGGATTCGCTTGAGGATGTAGCACAGATTGACCGTGTGTCACTCTCTGGATACGAGGAAAATGAAATTATAATTGACTTCGATCCGACAAAGATTAGCCAGTACCAATTATCACCCTTTCAAATCTCACAACTTTTGAAAAATGCTGTATCTACATACCCTGCAGGAAGTGTGCGTACTACCCAGAATGTATACTCTATTGCTATAGATTCTGATATAACCTCACTGGAATCAATTAGGAAGCTAAAAATATCAATTAATGGAAAAAGTGTTGCCCTTGCAGATCTAGCGACGATTTCCCAAGTATCAAAAGCAAATCAGTCCAGCGCGTTCATAAAACATCTTGATGGGACAGTCTCAAAAGCTATTACATTTTATGTGTATAAGACATCAACTGCGAACATTGATGATGCAGCAAAACATGCCCAAACGGTTGTAAACACGCTTGCTAAACCGTATGGAAAGACGTTCTCTG
Source organism: uncultured Gammaproteobacteria bacterium (assembly GCA_964649915.1). Classification (GTDB taxonomy): domain Bacteria; phylum Patescibacteriota; class Microgenomatia; order 2-02-FULL-39-11; family 2-02-FULL-39-11; genus CAZYQZ01. The sequence goes on from CAZYQZ010000029.1 coordinate 5,511, forward strand.
TGACGACAATTCTTGATAATTCACGAGAAATTATAGATCAGTTTAATGAAATACTTTCTGAGTTTGGTTCCACAATCGTCCTAGTTTTCATCTGTTTGTTTATCTTCTTAGGACTTAGGCAAGCACTTATTTCGACATTTACTGTTCCGTTAACGTATCTTTCAGCACTATTTTTCATGAAGATGGTGGGTATGTCGATTAACTTTCTTTCACTTTTTGCGTTCCTTCTTGCACTAGGACTTCTTGTCGATGACACAATTGTCGTGGTGTCTGCTATGACATCGTATTTTCGTTCAAAGAAATTTACCCCTCATGAAACAGGTCTTATAGTTTGGCGGGATACCATCGTTCCGATTTGGTCAACTACTATAACCACTATATGGTCGTTTGTTCCTTTGCTTCTATCAACTGGTATTATCGGAGAGTTTATTAAGCCAATTCCTGTAGTTGTCACGGTGACCATGATTTCCTCAACCGCTATCGCCGTTCTTATAACACTTCCATTTATGATCGTACTCTTAAAACCGCAAGTTCCGAAACGCGTGATTGTTCTACTTAAGATTATTGCCCTTATTAGCATCTTTGTATTTATCGCGGTACTTTCCGCGGGTAATCCTTTTTTCCTCATCATCGCTATTGTATTTATTGCGTTAACACTCGTTTTTCGAAGAGTCTATACATCACTAAGGACGAGAGTAACAAGACTTTTTCACAGTTCACGACGACCTTCCAAATCATTAGGAAGACTACAAAGGTATATGGATTTTGGCATGATAAATATCGAAACCGTAAGTCAGAAATATTACCGTTTAATATATAGAATTCTGAGTAGTAAAAGTGCAAGGAGAAAAACAATTATTGTTGTTCTTGCGTATGCAGTCTTTTCATTTTCCCTTCTCCCGCTTGGGTTTGTGAAGGGAGAGTTCTTTCCTAAGTCTGATCTTGATTTAGTGTATCTTACTTTGCAGCTTCCATCTGGAACAGCGAAAGAAGTACTTGCCACACAATCACTTGAAGTTCTTAACTCTCTGAAGGCCAAGAGTCTTCCTCATATGGAGTTTATAACTCTGGAACAAGGGAAAGGCTTTAGCGATACTGGTGATGTATCCGATGCTGACAGTACCTCTCTTTTTACTATTCATCTGGATAAAAAGGTATCAATTAGTACTGCAAATACACTTCGTGATACCTTTGCTTCTTATACCAAAGGAAAAATCTCTGTCATCGAGCAGTCAGGCGGTCCACCAGCTGGTGCCGATGTGCAGATAAAATACTATGGAGATGATTTATCAAAGCTTGATGTACTTGCTGACCAAACAACCGAATTCTTATCCAAACAAGCGGGTGTAACAAATATCGAGAAATCAATTAAACCAGGAACTAGCAAACTTGTTTTTATTCCAAATAAAGATGAACTTATTGCGAACAATCTTACTGTTGATACAATTGGATTTTGGCTACGATCCTACGCGAGTAACTTTAAGGTATCTGATGTTAATTTTGATAAAACACAATCTGAAAAAACCGATATCGTATATAGTATTGGACATGGGATTAAAGGTGTATCAGATCTAGGAACATTAACAATTCCAGGAGATAAGGGTCCAATACCTCTACTTTCACTTGGAAGAATTGAAACTCGTGCCAATCCAACATCTATTACACGGGAAGAGGGAAAGAGAACGCTGTCAGTTAGTGCCGCAGTCAAATCAGGTTACCCTGTTCAACAGAAAAATAAAGACCTCTTAGCATTTGCTGATAGTCTAACGTATCCTGAAGGGTACGGCTATAAAACTGGAGGAGCAAATGAGGAAAATCAAAAGTCAGTTACGTCAATCATCCAAGCTATGGGTGTTGCTGCGATCTTAATCCTTGTGACTATGGTTATACAATTTCAATCATATCGACAAGCAGTTCTTGTTCTTTTGGTCATCCCCTTAGCGGTATCAAGTGTATTTTTAGCTTTCTCACTCACAGGTACACCGCTATCTTTCCCTGCGCTGATTGGCGTACTATCGCTGTTTGGGATAGTCGTGACAAACTCAATGTTTATTGTTGATAAAATTAACATTAATCGCCGTCAGGGAATGGAGTTTAAACAAGCAATAGCTGATGCAGGAGCAAGTAGACTTGAACCAATTATCCTGACAAAACTCTGTACTGTTCTTGGACTTCTTCCTATTACTATTTCGAATCCTTTATGGAGAGGTTTGGGTGGCGCGATTATCTCAGGACTTCTCGTTTCCTCAACAATCATGTTGCTTTTTATTCCCGTCGTATATTACTCATGGTTTCACTCAGAGGCGAAAGAGATAGGCTAATCTGTCAGGTGTTGCTTTTGAAATGTCTTCTCAATTGATCCAAGGCTTACCTTTTCTTCACTTTTAGGCATTCTCTTGTGCTTGTACAGCTCGTATAGTACAGGAACGACTGAAAGCACAATAATTCCAAGCACTACTTCGTGAAAATGTTCTTTCACAATCGGAAGGTTACCGAAGAAATAACCACCAAAGGTAAAAAGAGCTGTCCAGACGAGTCCTCCAATGATATTGTAGGATATAAACTGTCCATAGTGCATCTTTCCTACTCCCGCAACAAATGGAGCGAACGTCCGTACAATTGGTATAAACCGTGCGAGAATAATCGTCTTACCACCATATTTTTCATAAAAAGAATGTGTTTTTGCAAGGTATTCAGGTTTGAAGATCTTTGAATTTTCTCTTTGAAATACTTTCGGACCGATAGTGTGCCCTATCCAGTAGTTGAGGGTATCACCCAAAATTGCTGCAAAAGCAAATAACGCATAGAGTACTAGAATATTCATCGCTCCGGTTGCGCTAATTGTACCGGCTATAAAAAGCAGGGAATCTCCAGGTAAAAAGGGAGTGACTACTAGGCCTGTTTCTAGAAATATAACCATAAAAAGAAGTAGATACGCGAGAGTTCCGTACTGGCGAATTATTTCTACCAGATGCTTATCTAAATGGAGAAATAGATCAGAAAGATTTTTTAGTACTTCCATAAAAGGATAAACTCTATTATATCAAGAAATTGGTAAATTCAATATGTAAGTATGACCATCATTGGATTTCTATACACTTCTTTTAAGAAGGGATATCGATTTTGTAGATCATTTACCGCAAAGCTTCCTGTGTATTTGGTGTACACGATATAGGTAATACCGTACGCTTGAAGATATCGAAGACCAAGTTCTGGATCATTCCATTCATAAAAAAAATTCGTTGTCTCTTCATCCTTCTCTTGGGAGTTATACGATGTGAGAAAATGGCCTGTATATGTCCTTTTACCTGAAAATCCTGGGATCATAAGGTCTATCGCGGTTACAGGGTTGGCAATGGCAATTGCATCTTTCGGAGGTAGTGCGCGAAGTACCATAAAACCATTCCACATATCATTTGGAATGTAGGAGAAGTGATAGTCTGGTTCCACTAGCAGCCTCGTCTCCTCAAGTACTCCCGGATAAATAGTTACTGCAGACGAAAGGAAAAACAACAGAACGATAACGAGTGATACAGCTTTACTTTTTCTTACTGCAATCCAACTGAGAAGATGCACGGCGATAATGCTTTCAAATAAATATGTAGCAGAAAGTATAAAACGAAAACCAGGAATAGGAATTTGTAAAATGCGAGGTACGAAAAAGCCAAGATAGGAAAAAATAACAATACTAGTTACAAAGGTATGTGTAAGATCAAATGATCGTTTACGTTTAAGAAGAAATAGTCCACCTAGAGTTAAGATTCCAAGTGGACCAATAGACTGAATGATCGTTGCAAAGTTTAATAACTGTATCTGTTGCAAGTATTCCTGATAATCCCAGGTGTTTGCCAAACTGTAAACAGGATCGCGAATGACACTTAGCCCTAAAACAAGCGTGGGAATAATAATTCCAAAAAGAAGTCCACCCAAAAGTATTCCAACCTGCTTTTTCTTCTCTTGGATTAAAATTGTGGGGTAAATATAATAGAGCCCCGTACAAAACACAAAATAAAGGAGTCCACTTTTAACAAAGTCAGTTAAAGATAGCCAAATCATCAAAGCAAAGGTTCCAAGACTAAGTACACGTATATATGCCTGTGAGGAAAAGTTCCACGTATGTAGTCTATAGACTTTTTTCTGAGTTTGAAAGTATTCAAACCACTTAAACGCAGTCAGGACAAGTAGAGTAAAAAGGATATTTTCAATAAGCGGATTGGGTACATTCCCAAAACGAGACCTGAACGTGTTCTTCATGCGGAAAAGATACAACGAGCCTTCAATTATGGGTGAATTACTTGATAAATTAATAATAGGAAAACTTGTTGAAAAAATAAACAACATAAACGCCAGGAGTCTTTTTATCTTTGAGTGTGGGAAGAATATAA
>CAZYQZ010000030.1:0-9865 GCA_964649915.1 uncultured Gammaproteobacteria bacterium
GACCTACTCCTATCAAAACAAAATATGGTTGGCTTATCGTCTACCACGCAGTAGGAGATCACGATCCTTCCCGGTATAAGATGGGTGCGATGATTACCGATCTTAAAGATCCTACCAAAGTACTATTTCGCACACCCAAACATATTTTACAACCGGAGGTATGGTATGAGAATGAAGGCCACAAGTATGGAGTTGCGTATCCATGTGGTATGGTAAATAGGAATGACGAACTGATAATATATTATGGAGCCGCAGATATGGTGACGTGTGCTGCATCTGCGCATTTACCGACATTTCTAGATGAACTTGCTTTGACAGGAACTGCAAAACTTGAAGCGGTCCAAAGAAGCCCAAAAACCAATGATTATCGCCAAACGATTTGAGCATAACCCGATTTTGCAACCGGACAAAGCAAATTTTTGGGAAAGTGAAGCCGCTTTTAACGGTTGCCCTGTCAAGGATGGAAATACCTATCACATCCTCTATCGTGCTTTATCCCAAAACGTCAGATATGCAAACGTTGATATCAATATCTCATCAGTTGGATATGCCAAGAGTCATGATGGTCTTCATATTGCGGAGAAACGCCAGTTCATCAAGCCTGATTTTGATTTTGAGAAATTTGGCTGTGAAGATCCACGCGTTACGAAAATGGATGGCAAATTCTACATATTCTACACAGGTCTTTCGACCTACCCCTTTTCACCAAATGGTATAAAAATCGCTCTTGCAATAACCAGAGACTTTAAAGAAATCGAAGCAAAATATCCGGTTACACCCTTTAACGCGAAAGCAATGGCTCTTTTCCCTGAAAAAATAAACGGGAAAATGACTGCAATTCTTACAGCTCATACAGATCTCCCGCCGTCAAAAATTGCTATTGCCACCTTTGAAAGAGAGTCGGATATCTGGTCCAAAGACTATTGGAATGCCTGGCATGAAAAACTGAATGATCACGCTATTCCCTTGCAACGCTCTCCCAATGATCAAATCGAAGTAGGGGCTCCCCCAATCAAAACAGATAAGGGCTGGCTACTTCTGTACTGTTATGTACGGAATTACTTCTCAGGGGGAGCTATCTTTGGGATTGAAGCTGCTCTTTTAGATCTGCAAGATCCGAGGAAGGTGATCGGTATGACAGATGAACCAATTCTTGTACCAGAAAAATACTATGAATTATATGGAAAAGTTCCAAATGTTATTTTTCCATCCGGTGGATTTGTTGATGAAGACCTATTACATATATATTACGGTGCCACTGATACCACATGTTGTGTCGCTTCTATTCGACTCGAAACGCTACTCAATGAGCTTACTGCGTCAAAAAGCTTTCAGATTACGGGAAAAAGCAGCCAGGTTAAACTCCGACGAGTTGAGCATAATCCTATCATTTCCCCAAATCCCAAAAATTCATGGGAATCAAAAGCTGCATTTAATCCGGGAGCATTATACCTTGGCGGAAAGGTTCGGAATTTTTATCGCGCGATGGGAAATGATGATACTTCAGTATTTGGGTATGCAGAAAGTAAGGATGGCATACATGTAGATTTCAAGTCAGACCATCCTGTGTATGTTCCACGAGAGGCATTTGAGAAAAAAACGAATCCGGGTAACTCTGGATGTGAAGATGCGAGGTTTACACTCATTGGTGATAAAGTCTATACTACCTACACAGCATTTGATGGAATAAACCCTCCTCGCGTTGCACTCTCATCAATTCTCGCTGATGATCTTATAAAACACAACTTCACATGGACCAAACCAAAACTTATCTCTCCTCCGGGAATTGATGATAAAAACACATGTATTATATCCGAGAAAGTGGATGGGAAATATATCATTCTTCATCGGTTGAATCCTGCCATTTGGTTAGATCGAGTTGATGATCTTTCATTCCCAGTTGAGAGTTGGCTACGAGGCGACAAACTCCTCTCTCCAAGAACGAGTAGTTGGGATAGTGAAAAAGTTGGTATCGCAGCCCCTCCAATAAAAACAAACGATGGATGGCTTTTAATTTATCACGGTGTATCCAAAAAGGATTTCCATTATCGGTTAGGTGCAGTACTCTTAGATTTAGAAAGTCATAATCATGTTGTCGCACGTCTTGATTATCCAATATTGGAACCAGAAACATGGTATGAAAACGATGGTGTACGTGCGCATACTGTCTTTGCTTGTGGTGCAGTAGTTGTTGATGGAATTCTCTACGTATACTACGGAGGGGCGGACCAGTATACTGCGGTAGCTCATATTGAACTTTCAACTCTTCTAACAGAACTGAAGAAATGATGTTGTGAAGAATACGCTTTGGTTTACGCGCTTGTTTAAGAAGTTATTTTCTACTCACCGACACTTTATTTTTGGCTTCTTTCTTATTCTTTGTGGATTAACATATATTTACCGAGGTGCGCTCTTAGAAGGGAAAATTCTATTTCCCTCGAACCTGCTTGTTTCTTTCTTTTCTCCTTGGTCAACAACTACCTTTCCCGGATGGGGGCATGCGATTCCAAATAAACCAATCGGAGGTAATGATCAACTCAGACTGTTTTATCCCGGAAGAACACTGACAAATGAGGCCATTAGAGAGGGCCGATTTCCTCTTTGGAATCCATACACTTTCTCAGGAAGTCCTCTTCTTGCTAATTTTCAATCTGCTGTTTTTTATCCCCTACACCTTCTCTATCTTCTTTTACCACAAATCACCGCCTGGTCCGTCCTTGTTATTACCCCTTTCGTCTTGGGATTTATATTCATGTATATATTTTTGTCCTCACTTGGTTGTCATCCAAAAGCATCACTTATCGGCTCAATTGCGTTTTCTTTCAGTGGATTTATCGCTGCCTGGACTCAGGAAAATGCGGCTGTTGGTCAAACTGCTCTATGGCTTCCAATCATGCTTTTTTCTGGGAAAAAGATGATAGAAACAGGAAAACTGAAATATCTCATACTCTCAAGTATCGTATTATCCTGTTCGTTTCTAAGTGGTTTTTATCAGCTGACATTTTATCAAGTCGTTATATATTGGACATATTGTTTATTCCTCGTTTTCTATAGAATAGAACGAGACAAAGGTAAAAAGATACTTCTTCTTTTCGGATCCTTTTGTTTTTTTATTTGTATCTGTAGCGTTCAATTACTCCCCTCAATTGAGGCGTTTTATCTATCCCCAAGAGGGTCAACAAGCGTGTGGTATCTTTTTGAACAATATCTTTTACCCGTTTCCCATCTTCTTCACGTTTTTTTCCCCGACTTGAATGGTAATCCAGGCTATTATAACTATTTTGGAAGTGGATTTTATCATGAAACACTTCTTTATATTGGCATCATTCCTCTTGTCTTTGCTCTCTATTCAATAAAAATAATGAGAAAAAATTCTACCGCAGTATTCTTCCTTTTAGTTACGGTAATCTCTATTTTTCTTACTATTAAATCTCCATTTACCACTTGGTTCTATCATCTCAATCTTCCGTTACTATCGACATTCCTACCGAGTAGAATTCTATACGTTGCTACATTTTCACTTGCCGTCCTATCAGGACTTGGATCTAATTACTATCTCACACTCGAGAAGCAAAAGGCACAACGATTCCTGCGTCGTATCTGTGTGCTCATGTCCCTGTGTATGGCGCTTCCCGCTTTCTATGTAGGAATAGCAGTATTGGTAACTATGAAGATTTCACCATCCATAGCGACTGTACTACACATGTTGTATATCACTCCCCTATCGCACAGTCAGCTTATGATCATGCTAAAAAATATGGCTCTTTCTTGGGTAATGATTGTCTCAATATACCTACTTTCATTGACCCGAATTAAACAATCTCTGAAACTGATCATCTTGATTTTACTCACGGCACTTGGACAATTCTATTTCTTACAAAAATACTCAGTTGTAGGATATCGACAATTTCTTTATCCTGATCATTTTATTTTTTCTTATCTTAAAGAAAAAAATGATCTGTACCGCTTTATCGCTTTTGGCAGATCCATTCTTGGAAATGTAGCGTCGGATAAACATATCTATGCCCCATTTGGACTTGATGCTGTATTTCCCAATCGGTATGGACAACTTGTTCAGGCAGCGAAAAATGGGGGTATTGTAAAAAAAGATGTTCCCAGAATTGAGGTAGGTCTCTCTGAACTTGGAGAAACGGAAAGTCTTGTTGATAATGATAGAAGACTTCGACTCCTTTCTCTTTTGGGTATAAAATATATATTTTTTTATCTGGAAGAACCTATTAAGACAAGCGATCTCCCCCACAAAATTCCTGCAGAGCAGTTTCAGTTTCTTTGGGAGAAAGAACATTGGTATGCGTATGAAAACAAGCAAGTTCTACCACGAGTATTTCTTACGACTGACTATACTGTCCAAACAACAGATCAAGGTATCGTTGACGCGCTTTTTGCAAAAGACTTTGACCCACGTAAAAAAGTTGTCATGGAGGAGCCTATTACAGTATTTTCACCGATACCGACAAATCATCAGCCAGGTACCGCTACTATTCTTTTATACGAACCAGAACAGATACGCATACAAAGTACTTCAAATAGTAATTCAATTCTATTTCTTTCTGACAACTACTATCCGGGTTGGCAGGCATATATTGATGGGAGAGAAACAAAAATTTACCGAGCAGACTATACATTTCGGGCGGTGATTCTTCCTCCTGGAACACATCTTGTTATCTTTCGATTTAAACCTGTTACGTTTTACCTAGGATTAAAAATAAGTATATTTTCTGTTAGTTTATTTTTTTTGATAGTACCCCTTAAAATATTTCTTTCAAAAAAATAACGGCATTTTAAACTTGCTAAAAAAGACAGTTAAGACTTTTTTTAGTATAATTGTGTTCTTATGATTCCACTTATTATAGTAATTGAAGACGATGCGGATTTGCAGAAATACTTAAAAGATTTACTCATAGAACAAAATTATGCAGTTCGTGTGTCAAAAAGCGCAGTTGACGGTCTTCAAATTGTCAACACAACAAATCCACATCTCGTTCTCTTAGATTTAACTCTTCCAGATATGTCTGGTGAAAGTGTTTGTGTTGAAATACGAAAAAAATTTCCTCATCTTCCTATCGTTATACTTACGGCCAAAGATGATGTTTCGGATAAAATTAAAGGCCTTAACGCGGGAGCAGACGATTATATTACCAAGCCATTTTCTTCAGAAGAGTTGATTGCACGAATAAAGACACGCCTGCGACACGCGGTTACAGATAAATCAGTAGTGAAGATTGGGGATTTGGAATTGGATGTAAAATCATTTCAAGTGAAAAGAGCAGGTAAATTAATTTCGCTTACTCCTCAGGAATTCAAACTCCTAGAATATCTCATGAATAACAAAGGTGTCGTGTTAACAAGAGAAATGATTCTCAATCGTATATGGATGTACTCTCCTGACGTAGAGAGCAGAGTTGTTGATGTCTATATGGGATATTTGAGAAAAAAAATTGACTCTGGATTTAAAAAGAAATTGCTTCATTCTATTCGAGGATTCGGGTACACCGTCAAAGAATAGCGGTCGTATATTTTTTGACGTACTCCACAAATTCACCCAGGTTGAACGGTTACGAGAAAAAAGCTTCTGCCCCAGCCTCTCTTGCAATAGTTGGCATATTTTGCTGTGAAGCAGACATCATGAAAATTGGGATTTGTTTCGTTCTCTTATTTTTTTTTAGTTTTTTTACAATAACGGCTCCGTTACTTTTTGGCAAGCGATAGTCAACTATGATCAGAGATGGTGTGTAGGCCAAAGCCTTTTTTTCTATCTCATCTCCGTTTTCATACCCACGTACAATATACCCTTCGTCTTCTAAAATAATTTGAAGTCCCTCAAGTAATGACTGATCATCCTCAATAATCAATATACTTTTTTTCATATTTACCTATTTTTTTTCTTTGGTAATAACGGGAGAGAGACAAAAAAAGTTGACCCTGAGTTTACTTTGCTTTTCAGCCATATTTTACCTCCATGCATTTTAACAATTTGTGAAGTTATAAAGAGTCCGACTCCTAACCCATATACCCTTTTTTTTGTTTTATTATCAATTCTATAGAAGATATCAAAAATCTTCTTGTGTGCGTTTTTAGGAATTCCTACTCCAAAGTCCTGGACGCTTAATAGTACAGATTCATCACGCTTAGCTACTCGAATGATAATATTTTTATTATGAGGAGAATATTTAGCTGCGTTCTTTACGAGATTGATAACAATCTGTGAAATTCTATTTTTATCGGCTACCATTTCTTTTCTAACACTTCCTTTGAGAATTAAATTATACGCCGGTACCGTAAGTTTAATATCTCTGATAACATCTTTAATAAACTCATCTACGCTAAATAATTCGTAATAGAAATCAAGTTTCCCTTGCCGTATACGCGCAACATCTAATAGATCGTTCACAAGTCGTGTGAGAGTGATTGTTTTTTCATCAATTTTTTGTAAGTATTCTTCTGATAAGCTGTCTTTATTTTTTATGGATCGCCTTTTTAAGATCTCTGTAAATGCTTTAATACTTGCAAGCGGTGTACGTAGTTCGTGACTTGTAATACCAAGTAAATGCTCTCTTCTTTGTTCCTCTTCTTTCCTGTCAGAAATATCGCGCATTATAAACAGAAATCTATCTTGGAGGAATTGTCCATGGGCACTATATTCAATGACTCGATGACTATCTTCTCGTTGATGAATAATGACTTCACCTTTTTGAGCTTTATTCTGTTGAAGTTTTTTAAAAAGTTTTACCATCTTCTTTCTTTCTTCTATGGTAGCCATATCGCTTATTCTTCTGGATAACAACTCTTTACGAGTCATCTGAAATAGGGTGCATGCGGAAGGATTAGCGTCAATTATTTTCATTGATTTATTCGTAATCACTATGGCATCAATAGATGTGTTAAAAATTGAATGAAATTTCTTTTCACTAAGTTTAATCGCAACTTCGGACACTTTTCTATCTGTGATATCAATACCAATACCAATTACTCGCACGGGCATTGCATTTCCATCGCACAAAACCTGTCCTTTCTTGTGCATCCAATGAACACTTCCGTTGGTCCAAACAACTCTAAATTCATCAACAAACTCCTTTTTTTTCTTAACAGCCATTTTAAGCTTCTTACCCACTCGCGCTCTATCTGCATAGTAGACATGCTCCAAAAAGGTTTTCAGCGTTCCCTTCGATATTCCTTTTCTTGATCCATAGAGTGGCTTTAAACCATCAGACCAGGTAAATGTGTCGCTATGTAAATCCCAATCCCAAACTCCCATGTTACCAACGTCCAATGCGATTTGAAGCGTATTTTCACTTTCCAAAAGCTCCCTATTTGTCTGTCGTTGATCACGAATAACCTTTTGTGCTGCTTGAAATAAACGAGCATTATCAAAAAGAAGCGCAGCTTTAGCTGCCACATTATCCAGCACTTTCCTGTCATAGGAATCGAAATATCGTTCTATATCTGTGTATCCAAACGAAATTGTTCCCAAGGTTCTATCCCGGGTTATTAGAGGAAGAATCGCAGCAGACTTTATTGAACTGTTTGTAAACTGTAGAGAAAAATCTTTCTCGTTCTTTACATCAGACTCCTTACCAACACTCTTCACATAGTAGTATGGTTTACTGCGAGTAATTATTTGCGAAATTAGGTTTGCCTGTTCCGTAACTGTGGGATATTGTTGATCTGTTAGAAAGTTATTTTTAAAACCTCTATGCGAAAGTGCCATTCTTTTTATGACGCCGGACTCATCAATCACATCTATCGCACACCAATCAGCTAGAGTAGAAACAACAACTTCTGTTATTTTTTTCAATCTGATTTCATAATCTAAAGAAGACGAAGCACTACTAACTTCATTGAGAAGTCTTTCAATATATTCGGTCTGTTTCCATTTCGTAACATCATAAAAAACGTTCACAACTCCAGTAAGTCCTCCATTTTCACTAAGAGGCATACTTTTGACCCAAGACCAATATTCTTTTCTTCCGGCTGTTGTTCGAAAACGAAGTAATGCTTCTTGAGGTTTACCTGTCTGCAAAACTTTTCTCCCAGGCAACTTATCTGCAGATACAACTTTTCCATCTTCATCCATGATGATAAACTTCTTGACTACTTCTTCACCACGAAGCGATGTATCTTTTTTTTCTTTCCTTGGGTAACCCATCAGTTCTAAGGCAGACTGATTTGCGAATACCAATTTACCCGAAGGATCCTGAATGGTAATTCCTTCGGGTAACTGATGGAAGATGGACGCAAAATTAAGGTTACTCTTATCCATTTGGTCGGCCACGATTATAGAACATTTTAGCTTACTCTTCTATTTTAGACCTTTTTAAGAGCGTGTTTCTTCGGTATATATTTTTTTACATTTTTTTCTGTAGCTCGGATCTTTTCGTCAATTGAATCAATTTTTTTAGTTGCTTTTTTAACAAGATCATCGCGCGTATCATAAACATCATGGATAAACGTACTAATTTTTTTCCTATTTTCTTCACTGGCTAACATGACTGCGGATGCACCAACTACTGCACCCACCGCACCCACTGTTAAGGTTTTCGCAGCTTGATCTTTATGATTATTTATTCCTGCATCACTTTTCATAATAAAATCCTTTCTTAAAACAGTTAACGATAAAATAATCTTCCGAGGTATAACACAACCACTGCCCCAAAAATCGCAACAAATAAACTATATAAATTAAATCCGCTGATACCAGACTGACCAAAAAAATTCATAATAAAACCCCCGACGACTGCTCCAACTATCCCTAAAATAATATCTGCTATTGTCCCTTGCTCCCAATCTGTTTTCATAAATATAGAAGCAATCCAACCTGCTAGTGCTCCAAAAATTATCCATAAAAGTAAGCCCATATCCTCTCACCCCCTTTTTATAAATAAACTTTTAACTCTATTCAACGATTATTTTTCTACTATAGAAAAAAATTGTGATAATTAAACTAAAAAAATGTAAGAAAAGAGTATGAGGATGGCGTTGGAAGATCAACATATGCTTTAATCATGACGGGCCCTGCCTATGTTTTCTAAATACTCACTTAAAGAAGGAGGGTCAAACTGTAATAAATCAATTTTTTGGCTTTGCAGAATTAATATTCCTTCTATTATTCTTCTTGCTTTTAGTGCATCATCTTTTTTCAGATACTTAATAGAAACTGATTTATCCCACCCTCTATCCCGGAGTTTTAAGGTTGCAAAAAGTGGAGCAGCTTCTATAATTACATCAACGATTTCACTAAACGGAATGCTATAAATTTGTTCCACTGCGAAGAAGTTACGAATAATTATACTCACCTTAGACTCATCTATAATCAGCTCGTCTGCAAATAAATCAAATGGAAAAACAGTCGATATTCTCAGTAGTGTCCTTTTTGATTTTTCAGAAAAAGCTGCTAGTTCTAGCTGATCTTTATTGTTCTTCTGTTTCAATGCATTTTCTTTTAAAAAAGCCACTTCTTGCTTCTCATATTGGTTTTTGTCTGGATAGAGACTGATCATTGTTGAATTCATATCTTGCCAGCTTTCATGTATAAAAACTATTTATGTAGGATAAATTTATATATCTACTTTCCGTTGGTTAGAGAAAAAGTAACCTTCCTATAACTGGGAATACGTTTAAGCCGAATAAGAACGCAATAATAAGCAGAAATGCAACCGCAATAAACATTTCTATATTGTCTTCACCTGATGTACCATGAGCTGGGTGAGGTAGTATCATGTTTTGTTTCTTCCATGTCATTGAATAGCGTGACGATGTGACAGCATAACGATACCACTTCTTTATCTATTCTCATTCAGAGGTGTGTAAGAGTTGTGTAAGAGTATAAATACAGAGACAGAAGTGA